>CAKMZU010000089.1:4424-11062 GCA_929200485.1 uncultured Gammaproteobacteria bacterium
TCGTTGGATAACGGTTGTTATCACCCATATATTTGTAAGGGTCATTCTTAGGGTCGGTATGGACGGTTGCAGCTGTCGGCGCACGGGTCAAAGCACGCCATCCTTCAAACTTCAATGCATAGAGGCCTTTGTTCCCATCCAGGCTATAGGCCATTTTAGGAATCGGAAAATCAGGCTGAAAATGCCTGACATCTTTGGTATTGGCATTTCTAACCAGGTTATCCCAATTGAACGTATCAAAGCTAACGACGGTGTTTCTTTGAACACCTTGTTTTGGTTTATAGGTCTCATAGCCATCTTCCAATCCACGCTTATAAGTCGAGGCGACTTCCAATTCAATACCATCGATAGTGAAAGCCACTCGAAAGAGCTTTTCTGTTCCATAGGCCAAAGACTCAATCAGTCGTGTAAAATAAGATTCCCGAAAATCGAGATAAATTTGGGAGTACTGCTCCATCGTAATGATTCGTTGGTATTCATTTTCGATATGGGGTGGAGCAAAATTATCTGCAACGGGAATGATGCTCATAAAAAATGCCCTAACACCCAAATGCAACTTATCTTTAGCAGAGAGATTGATTTTATCTGAGTATCGTTTAACCGTTGTTATCGCACCATAAAGACCTGAAACCAGCATCATCACCATGGCCACAGCAAGCCCTATCGGACCTACCAACGCCATCGCACTGGAAATCCCTGCGGCAATACCGGATATGATAGTCCCCGCAGTGACTACCGCAGCGGCAGTCACAGACGCCGCAATAGATGCCACAACAAACCCCACTATAATCGCTGCGGTAATAAAAGAGATAACAAAACCTAAAACAGACATCACCAGGCCGAAAATAATGCCCTGCTTGAATGTCTTGTCATTTGTTGTGTTGAGTAATTTGACCGATACGTAGATACTGTATGCATCAATAGCGATACCAAAAAACGCGCCAAAGACAAAAAATGCTTTCGAAATAACATCGGATACATTTGACAAAAAACGAACCGTTGCCATTTTGGTTGAAGCCGTAAAATAACGGACAGAGTCTATGATCCAGGTAATTGGCTGATCAGCCAAGGTTCCAAGATTCACAAGTTGCAGCTGCAAATCCAGCTTTTCTTCTTTGGTTAATTCGCCGGTTAACTCGTAATAATGCTTGGTTTGCATGTACCCGAATATCTGAATTATGCTTAAGGAATTGGACATTTCCTGCCCTAATCGCCCCAAGGCATCTCTGCCTATCGTTTTAAGCCAAGATCCTGCACTATCAAAATTTCTCTGGCCAGCCCGCATCCAGCGCGCAAATAGTGCTTTGACTCCACTGCTACTTTCCTCATCTACCGACTCATCAATCTTGGTATTTTCATGATCGGAAATAGCACCATAAATAGAAGCGTAAAGATTGGAATACACAAAATCACTTTGCGCCATGACGCCTTGTTGATCGATCTGAACTTGTTTATCCAGTCCCATAAAGAATGTATGCAGGCGATCAGATAAATTACTGATCAGGGAATCTCTTACTTCTCTGGACGCATCAGGGCTTAAAAAATAAAGACTTGAAAGCTCTGAATAAATCAGATCTAAAGCGGATAATAAGCGACGTTCTTGAAGTGTATTCTCTGGCTTGACCAATAATTGCTCTATAGCCGATAAATTTTTCACTAATTTAATCGTGCTATCGGCAACCCATTGATCATTATCCGATTGATAAACTAATCCATAATCAAAATGCTGCTCTTTATCAAATAGCTGCAAATTAAGATCAATTGAACCTGCAAAATCAGGTTTAGAAACCAGTGAATTGAGCTCAGTATCAGGATGAAAATACACCAGTTTATCTTGAGCTGAATAACCATCACCATCATTTGAATTAGCTTCGGGCAGTCCACCTGAGAAGAAGACGTTATATTGATTGATGCCATGATGATTTAATAAAAAGTCAATTGCTGACTTATTTAATGGGTCATTGAAAGCTAAAATATCTGTCCAAAGTATATTTAATTCAGCATGTGGGCTGCTCTGAAGATACCACTGGAAATGGTTTAGGCTTGCTGAGAGTGACGCCAAAGCTTCTGTTCTACCGCCATTTAGCGGGATAATAATCTGAGATGGAGCGGCCTCTTCTATGATTGATACATGCTCGCCCATTTCAATTGAGTGCATATCAAGCGTCGATTCAAACGCATTCAATAATGCCGATGGCTGGCTAATCCAGTCATTAAATTGATGCCCATCTAATAAAAGATAATGCGCCTCATCAATAACAAGCAGATTATCACTCGGTGGAAAAACTGGTTTTGACATGTCCCTGTCTCAAAATTCAGCGATACACCAAAGTTTAGCATAGGGATTATTTGATGCTGTTTTTCAACCAGGTCCTGGCATTGAAAGAGCGCGCACTCAAGCTTAAGACTGCCTGACGAATGCTGCGATTAGAATTAATGTGTGTGCACAAGAATATTAACGATGATGAAAATATAACTGGAAGTGATGTTTATCCTCATCATGATATACGCGAATCCGGCTTATACAGGCATACGGTACTTCATAACGCATAAAAGCAAAGCTATCGCCACCTAAAATATAATTCAAAATGGCTCTATAAACTCCACCGTGAGTTACCAGCAAGAGATGCTGACCTTCAAACTCCTTCACTAATTGCTCCACAAGTTGCTCCACTCGCAGACAAAATTCACTAAAAGGCTCTGCATTCGGCGGAGAATGAAGAACCGGGTTACGCCAGTAATTACTGAAGCTCTCTTCATCTTCCTTGCGAATATCATCAAAGGCTCGACCATCCCAATCACCAAAGGAGATTTCTCTAAGATCTTTCTTTATATTCATTGGCAGCTCTTCGTTTGATGAAATAAATTCAGCAAACGAACGACAACGAATCAATGGGGATGAAATGATCTGATTCCAGTAACTGACGCCATCTCGGGAATAATCTGAAGACACTGGCTGCAACTTCAATCGGTCAGCGGCTGTCACCATTAATTTGAAACCTTCATCCGTCAAAGCAACATCGGTACTTCCTCGGAATATATCACCGCCTTCCGTTTGGCCATGGCGAAGTAAATCGATAGTAGTCACAGACCACTGGGTTAATGAGGGTTTGGATCCTTTTGTCATACTCAATTTTTTATTAGTCTGTCTTTATTTATCGCTGCTCTTAAAACATTCACAGTAATACGTTAATCTTTTACTATCAACTCATTTCAGGCTCTAGCTTTTCACTGACATGTGCATCGCGAAAACTTGCCATCTCGGATTGGAGTTTACAGCCTAGCTGTAACAGAGGAACCACCATAGCAGCACCCGACGCCTCACCTAAACGCATTTTTAAATCAACCAATGGTTCAAGCGATAAAGCATTTAGAATATGCAAGTGTCCAGGCTCTAATGAGCAATGAGATGCCATCAACCAAGGATTAATTGAAGGGTTAATCTTTACCGCCACCAGAGCTGCTGCGGTACTGATAAAACCATCAAGCATCACAGGAATTCCCCTTTGGGCACAACCAATATAAGCACCAGCCAAGGCAGCAATTTCAAAGCCTCCCAGGGTTCTTAGTACTTCTAAAGGGTTGAGAGAAGTATGATGCGCCAAGGCTTTTTTAATGACGTTGATTTTATGTTGAATACCTGTTGGATCCAAACCCGTGCCAGGACCTGCCATTTCTTCTACTGACACATCCAGCAATCGACTGGCAATAGCTGCAGCGGCAGTGGTATTGCCTATTCCCATTTCTCCGCCAATAAATAGCTGGCAATCGTTAAAACTTGCCCAATCTGCCGCTTGTTTCCCATGAAGCATGGCCTGATCACACTGCTCATAGGTCATGGCATCTTCATGACAAAAGTTTTTTGTGCCATTGCCCACTCTCACATCAATGACCCCATCAGTTTCAGGTATTTCTGTGACTGTTCCTAAATTAAAAACCGTCAATCGCGCATTGAGACTTCTCGCCAACACAGCGATTGCGGCCCCGCCATTGGCAAAGTTTTTGACCATTTCTGCGGTGACTGACTGCGGAAAAGAAGAAATATTCTCTTCGGTTACCCCATGATCCGCTGCCATGATAACAATGTCGATATTCGACAATTCCGGCGACAAGGATTTCTGATAGGCAGACATACGTGTTGCAAACTGCTCAACATCACCTAATGAACCTGGGGGTTTTGTTAGGCTTAGTTGATAATCTTTTGCCTTATTTTCGAACAAAGTATCGTATTTCTTCGCTTCATTTAAATACCATGTCACAGAAATAACCCCACCGTTCTATAGCTAAGCTGTTTTCTCATTGGTGAACAGCAATATTTATTATCCACTAAGGACTTGTTATGTTTTAGTTTATCCATTTTTTACTTATCAACACTGGTGAGTTTACAACTGCTTGATAACAATTAATTCTTTGGTTGCTTTTGTCAACAATTTGCAGCGCTAATTTCTATGAAGCTCAGGTTAATTCTCACTTTAAATTCAAGGGACAACCGGCTGCAACAAAAGTGACTTTATCGGCAAGACTTGCTATTGATTGGTTCAGCCAACCGGCTTCATCAACAAACGTTCTTGTCACTTCACCCAAGGGAACAATACCCAAGCCAACTTCATTGGAAACTAAAACCACATCACATGGAAGCCTTGGCAAAACCTCGAGAAGCGCTGCTTTTTCTTCTTGCCAAATATTCTCTGGCTCTGAAAACAGGCAATTCGTGACCCAAAGCGTCAAGCAATCGACCATCAGACAATGATTGGGTTTTGCCCATTGCTCAAGAACCTTCGCTAGATGCTTAGGCTCTTCGACTGTCTTCCAATGGATATCCGAGGTATTCCGATCCGTGCGATGCTTTTCAATTCTAGCGGTCATTTCCCGATCTTTTGCTTCAGCTGTCGCAATATAAACCGCCTGTCCTTCAAATTGCTCTACAACTTCTTCAGCAAACCGACTCTTACCCGACCGGGCACCACCAAGCACTAGATGAATCACACAAGTACCCTGCTTATTCTGGCGTTGATTATTTGGCCATTGACACCGTTATCCTTGATTTTTCAGCCCCTGAATATTGAACCCATAAAATGCACGAATGATACCATGCCAACTACCTTGATGGGCGAATATCTTGATAAAAAACATCATTAATCAAAAAATTAAGGCAATAACTGCCACCAGGATAAAGCATCGAATAATTAACGATTTGATTGCTGGCACTTCCCGACTCACTCTATCTTGTAAAACGGGCAATTGCGATTCATTGTCTTGCGGCTCAATGGCAAGCGCCACATTCAATTGATCACTTAAAAACTCACTGTTAGGCCGTTTTATTGATAACACCCCTTCACACCATGCACTAAAGACTTCTCCCACCTTACCTGAAACAATAAAACACAAGCCAAGTATTCGGGCCACTGGCCACTCTATCCAATCAAGTAATTGCTTAAGAATATGGTTGACCTCTTCGTTCTTCTCCACATGAAACTCAACCATCAACTGAATCAATCGATACAGCAATGCGGCCACTGGACTGACCAAAAAAAACCAAAATATTGGAACAAACCATGATCGCAAGGCAGCCATGATGAACACGGTATTCTGCATACCCCTTAACTGATCCAAGGGGTTATCTTCACAATCGACAGGCTCATCTGTCAGCTCCTCAAGAATTTCAGGAACATCTTCAACCTGATCAAGTTGCCACTTTTCAGTAACATTAAACATTGAAGAAAATAAAGGCGTCGGCACAACGGCCATAAGAAGAATGAAAACATCAACGATGATCTCAACGAGAAACCCTAACTGACAGGCAAGATAAAGAAGTAACACTGCGATAAAACAGGGAACGCCCAAGGCCAATACCACATGACACCAGCGCCCCATAGGAAAACCGTGAGAAATGTCAGCCCACTGAAAAAACCATTGCTCTCGGATACTTTCAGGGAGTTCAATCCTGAACTGCAGCATGAGAAGTACAATAACAATTGAGATACTTTCCATCATCACTCCTAAAAGCGACACTCGAAAGCTGGAGATTAGCCAGTTGTTATCGAACTGTCAAAAAATTTTACCACGAGAATAAATTAGCAACTAGAGACGTCAAACATAGCAACAAAACACTACAACTGTGACAAATATCTTTCCCAGTCGAAGGAATCACCGGGATCGGATTTACGGCCCGGCGCAATATCCGAATGCCCTTGAATCTGATCTTTTGAGAGTTTTGGGCAATCATCAAACAACCGTTTGGTCAGCTCAACTAATGATCGATATTGCGCATCTTCATACGGCGTATCATCAGTCCCCTCCATTTCAACCCCCAAACTAAAGGTATTACACCCTTCACGCCCTCTAAAACTTGAAATGCCCGCATGCCAGGCTATCTCATTGATCCCTACATATTGCGTTATCTGGCCTTCACGGTTAATAAAAAAATGGGCGGAGACTTTAACCCCTTCAAGATCATCAAAACTTTCATGGGCACCACAATCGATACACCCCATAAATAAATCATCAACAAAAGGGGTTAAAAAACGACCGGCTGGCAAAGAAATATTGTGAATAACCAGCAAAGAAACTGATTCGAGCATAGGCTCCGAATGAGGGCTATACCGCTGATGGTAATCGGTGTAACGGCCGTATTTGAG
>CAKMZU010000090.1:0-915 GCA_929200485.1 uncultured Gammaproteobacteria bacterium
GAGTGGCCCTTAACAGTTGGCGAGTTTTTTGTATGTTGATGGTTGGATGGTCTTTGAAAAAATCATCGTGGCATTTTTTATCGCCAGCAATGAGCGATTCAGTCAGTCGTTCAATTTTTTCATTTTTTATCCTTAAAGTTTTTCTACCATTTTTCCAATCATCAATGATCATCAAAATTGGATCGATGTCCATGTCTCTGAGACGTTTGCCGATGTATTGGTATTGACGCTTTCTTGCCTGATGGCTTTGTATGCGTTTTAAGGTTTGAAAACCTTCATCGATATCTTCAGGTAGATTTAATGAACGATAGATTTTATTGGGTAATTGTGAGATTTCCATGCCCAGCTCACGAAGCGCTGACATCTCTTTTTTAATGTCAGTTTTGCTTTTATATTCTTCTTCTAAAGTGAGATTATCTTCATCAATCATAAATACAACCAAGTGACTAAGCCAAGGAAAGAAAAGAAACCGATTACGTCGGTAAAGGTGGTTAAAATGACATTGCCAGCAAGGGCTGGATCTATGCCAAATTGTTTTAATATGGATGGTAAGACGGTGGCAACAAAGGCTGCCAGCACCAGGTTCAAGATCATGGTCATGCCAATAATCCATGAGAGTTTTAAGTCATCGTAAAGCAAAGCGGTCGCTAAGGCGACGACCAATGCCCAGAGCAGACCGTTGATCATACCTACGACAAGTTCGCGCCGCAGTAGCCATTGGAAGTTGTTGCGCCCAATTTGCCCCAAAGCAATACCCCGAATTACCAGTGTCAATGTTTGGCTGCCTGCAATGCCCCCCATGCTGGCCACAATGGGCATTAATACCGCAACAGCAACAATTTGTTCAATTGTGCCTTCAAAAAGCTTAATGACAAGGGAAGCCATAATAGCGGTAACTAAATTAATACCTAACCA
>CAKMZU010000090.1:925-9037 GCA_929200485.1 uncultured Gammaproteobacteria bacterium
AACCAGATATTTCTTCTGGGAGCCGTTTTTTGAATGGAGGCGAAGGTGTCTTCGTCGTCACTAAGACCTGCCATACTAAGCATATTATGCTCAGCTTGCTCACGAATTACGTCAACGACATCATCAATGGTGATTCGGCCTAATAGTTTGCCTTCTTCTGACGTAACGGGGGCAGATACCCAGTCGTGGCGTTCAAATAGCAGAGCAACGTCTTTCTCGGGCATATCAACAGGAATGGTTTTGATATTGGTGATCATAATCTCCCGAACGGTCGTGTTTGGATGGCTGACCAACACTCGAGAAATGGGCAATAATCCGATGAATTCATCTCGGCGATTGACGACAAACAGTGTATCAGTAGACGCAGGTAGCTCTTCATGACGGCGTAGATAACGTAAAACCACATCCAGGGTAATTGAAGGTTTAACCGTAATAAGGTCGGTTGACATCAAGCCGCCTGCGGTATCCTCAGGGTATTGCATGACTTGCTCAACCCGTTCCCTGTCTTGCTTGTCCATCGATTGAAGGACTTCTTGAATGATTCGATTCGGCAGGTTTTGCAATAAATCAGCCGCATCATCTTCATCTAATCCTTCTGCGGCAGCCACCACCTCATCGACATTCATGGTTTCAAGGAAGTTACTTTGAATATCCTCGTTAAGATATTGCAGAACTTCACCTTTATGTTTCTCTTCAAGCATTTGCCACAACGCTTGACGCACTTTTGGTGGTGAAGATTCAATCAAATGCGCGACATCTTGATGATTCAGCGTATTTAACATTTTAGCAACGTGATAAAGCCTGCCAGTGTCGATGGCATCAGTGACTGTTTCCAGGTGGTCTTGCGTAAAGCTTTTGTTGCTGAGTGTGTCCATGATGAATATGCGTCCGACAGATAAAGCGTTCGGCAACAGCGACTTTATGAATCAAGCGCTGTCTTAAGGAAAAAGGCTGTGTATAAGAAAAAACCACGGCCAGTAGCAATTTTAGCAATTTTTATCAGTTGGAAAAACTTAAGAAATGAATTTGATGTTATTTTTCTAGCTTTGCTAACTCTCGGTGATGAACTTGAACGTTGTTGTAGTTTGTTTGGTATTGTTTGGCGAGTTTTTCGGATAGAAAAACAGATCGATGCTTGCCGCCTGTACAACCAATGGAAATCGTTAAATAGCTTCGATTGTTTTCTGCAAATTTAGGAATCCAGCGATCGAGATAGCGACAAATGTCATCATGCATTTGTTGGACATCTGATTTATTAGCAAGGTAATCAATAATTTCTTTATCGAGACCTGTGTGCTGCCTTAGCTCTGGAATCCAAAAGGGATTGGGTAAACAGCGAACGTCAAAGACAATGTCAGAGTCCACGGGGATGCCTGATTTAAAGCCGAAAGACGTAAACAAAATTGCCATTTCATGAGAGGTTGATGGGTGTATCTCGCATAGACGCTTCTTTACCAAGGCAGATAGCTCGTTGGCATTCATATTGTTGGTGTTGATTGGCAAGTCAGCGATAGCGGCGATCGGCTCAAGCACTTTTTTTTCTTTAATAATGGCATCTTTCAATGAGGTTTTATCGTTGCTTAGTGGGTGCTTTCTTCTGGTTTCACTAAAACGTTTGATCAGTATCGGTGTGCTGGAATCCAAATACACAATTTGAGTTTTAATGTGTTCAGGCAGGTGATTAATAACGGTGATCAGCGAGGAAATGCCGTCAGTATGGTTTCTTGCATCAACACAAACTGCTATTTTTTCTATGTGTTTGTTGATGCTTTCTGTCAGTCTTGGGATTAACGCCGCAGGTAGATTGTCTATACAATAATATCCACTATCTTCCAATGCTTTTAGTGCGGTACTTTTACCGGAGCCGGATCGGCCGCTAATGACAACCAGTGTAATGGGGTGCATCCAAATACCCTTAAGTTAGGTGATTTAGTTTGTTGTTTTTGCTTGGTGTCGCTCAAAGTTCAAGGCAGCAAAATACAACTCTTCAGATGTTTTTGCTTTGCGCATGTGGTTCCGAAATTCAATTGAGCTCAGTAAGTCAGCAAGCTCAGTTAATAATGTTAGATTCTGTTCATTATTCTCTTCTGGCACAATTAATACAAATAGAATATCCACTTTTTGATTATCAGGCGCGTCAAAATTAATAGGGTGTTCCAATGTGATTAACAAGCCGGTTGGCTCAGTTAGCTCAGGGCAGCGGCAATGGGGAATCGCAACACCTTTGCCAATGGCAGTGCTGCCGAGTTTTTCTCGTGCATTGAGCTTTTCAATCAATTGATCGGGTGTTATATCGGGGCTGTCATTTAAACCTAATAAAAAATCTGCGATAAACTCAAAGGTTTTTTTCTTGCTGCTGGCGTCAAGCCTGCAGATACTTCGCTCGTATGACAGAATATTTTCCAAAACCATACAAAATTCCAGTGTTGATGAGGCCTTCTTAATTAAGCTCAAAAGTTAGACAAGCATTTAAGTTGCGTCAAACCGCCTATTCTAACAAAACAGAAGTTTTTGTCTTTAAAAGAGTGATCTGTTTAGTAGTCTTTCTTATCGATTTGTCTGATAAGATCAATAGAAGTCGCAATATTATCATTGCCCTGAAGTGAATATTAGACAATAAATAAGCCTTTGAAAGATAAAATAATGGAAGTGTTATGTTTTGGGTGAGTTATAAATCTTAACGCCACGATGAAGGTTTTAGTCTAACGTATTAAATTAAACTGCCGGCACTAGATAAGTATGTTAGCTTTAAAGAAGTTGGCTTTTTTGTTTTGAGCCGATCTAAATTAACGGTATAAGATATATCAACAAAGAAAGCTGGCGAAAGCTTATAATATAGTTGAATTTTTGCTGTCGAATTAACGCAGCAAAAATTCAATCGAGTGATGATTAACGTTTAGCGCTCATTTTTTCTTTGTTTTTAACCAGTTGGCGTTCAATCTTATCCGTCAAGGCATCGATTGATGCATACATATCATGAGATTCTTCGTGTGCAAAGATTTCTCCACCTGAAACTCTCACCTGAGCCTCAGCTTTTTGGCGATTTTTTTCAATACTTAAGGTGACTTGAGTGTCAGTGATATGGTCAAAATGTTGCAAAATTTTGCCAATTTTTTTATTAACGTAGTCGCGAAGCGGGTCTGTGATGTCTAAATGATGCCCACTGATGTTTATTTGCATACAGTCACCTCGTAAAACAATCAATTGAAAGTGGTATTAGTGTATCCACTATTTTAGAGTAAATTTGCCCGAGGGTGTTTGTCAATGGTTAATTTAGGGTTAGTCTTGAGTTGTTGTTGACCAACTAAAGGCGCTTGCGCTCGTTTGAAGGGGGGATTGCCATGGATTCGCGATATTTCGCGACAGTGCGTCGAGCAACTTTAATATCTTTTTCTGATAATAAGTTGGCGATTTTATTGTCACTCAGTGGTTTCTTAGCGTCTTCGTTGGCTATCAATTTTTTGATCATGGCGCGAATGGCTGTTGACGAACATTCGCCACCTTGCTGAGTACCAACATGGCTTGAAAAAAAGTATTTTAATTCAAATGTACCACGGGGGGTGTGAAGATACTTGCGTGTCGTCACTCGGGAAATAGTGGATTCATGCATGCCAATACTTTCTGCAATGTCATGTAAAACTAAAGGCTTCATGGCTTCTTCGCCATATTCCAAAAATCCAATTTGCTGTTCTACAATTTCCGCTGTCACTTTCATTAAGGTATCGTTACGGCTTTGTAAGCTTTTAATAAACCACTTCGCATCCTGTAAGCGTTCTTTAAGGAAATTGTTTTCTTCGCTGTCATCAGCCCGCTTAACCAGATTGGCATAGTCCTGGTTTATGGTTAAAGGCTGAGAGAAATCATTATTTAGCTCGATTACCCAGCGATTTTGAATTTTTTTTACGAATACATCTGGTGTGATATATTCCGTGGGTTCTGATTCGATACTTTCGCCAGGTGTCGGCTGCAGGCTTTGTATTAGTTCAATAGCGGATTTTAAACGATTTTCTTTGAATCGGGTTTTTCGGCGTAACTGAGCATAATCATGATTGCCAAGAAGCGGTAGAAACTTTTTAATGATGATACGGGCATCATTTAAAAAAGGTGTTTTTTCAGGGAGTAAGCTGAGTTGAAAATCTAAACACTCCTTTAGGTTTTCACTGCCACAGCTGATGGGGTCAAATCCCATAATGAGCTGCCTTACCGCTTCAAATTCTTCTATTTCAAGATCAGAGTTTCCTTTAATGCCTTCAAATAACTCATCTTTTGGGACTGATAAAAAGCCTGTAGGGGCAATCGCATCAATAATGGCTAGGGCAATAGCACGATCGGATTCTACAAGCTGCGTAAGGTTTAGCTGCCAAAAAAGGTGATCTTGTAATGTTTCTGATTGGCTGGTTTTGTAGTCAAAATTATTGTCCCCATCTTGTGGGGCTGCGAGCGGGGTAATTGGGTTTTGTGGCTGATAAATTTCTTCCCAGCCTGTATCTATGCTTAAGTCGTCAGGGATGGTATTTTGTTCCCATAACTCGTCTGTCGATAAATCATTAGCGTCAGCTGTGTTGAGTTCAGTATCTGATTGCGGTGAATCCGATTGGGAATTTTCACTGTGTACCTCAGCTATCTCTGTTTCTTCTGCGACTTCCAGTAAGGGGTTACTTTCGAGTGCTTCTTGAATTTCTTGCTGCAGATCAAGTGTCGATAACTGAAGTAGCTTGATGGCCTGCTGAAGTTGGGGTGTCATCTTCAGCTGTTGGCCAAGTTTGATTTGCAGCGATTGTTTCATAGGCTTTACATTAAATTACGTTGAACCTTTATCGTATTGGCTCTAGCGGCAGAGTTAATCATGAATATGCCGCTTTGTATAATCAAGTATAAAAAATACCAGCAAATTAGCTTGATACTCTATCAGTGGCTAAGTGTATCTATGGTTTTTTTATGGGGCAATAGAAAAGTTGGCAAAAATTTTGCCTGCATTCACTTGAGTGCTTAAAGTTTGAATTGGCTTCCAAGGTAAGTTTCCCGCACTTTTTTATTTTGCAAAACCGTTTCGCTGTCGCCTTGAGCAATGATATGACCTTCACCAACAATGTAAGCCTGTTCGCAAATATCCAGTGTTTCTCTAACATTGTGATCAGTGATGAGTACGCCAATACCGCGTTGCTGCAGGTGCAACACAATGGACTTAATGTCACCAATGGATATTGGGTCGACACCGGCGAAAGGTTCATCCAGCAAAATATATTGAGGGTCAACTGCTAAGGCGCGTGCGATCTCAACCCGACGGCGTTCACCACCTGAAAGCGCCATACCAAGGCTTTTGCGAATGTGTGTGATATGAAATTCGTCTAGTAGCTGATCGGTTTTTTGTTTTTTTTCTTTACGGCTTAGCTCAGGTCGTGTTTCTAACACCGCCAGTAGATTATCTTCCACGCTGAGTTTTCTGAAAATTGACGCTTCTTGTGGTAGGTAGCCAATGCCTTTTTTGGCGCGTTTATGGACGGGCAGGGCGGTAATCGATTGACCATCAATGTAGATATGCCCTTTGTCGGCGGCGACAATACCAACGATCATATAAAAACAGGTCGTTTTACCTGCGCCGTTAGGGCCTAGCAGACCAACAATCTGCCCCGGGTGAACTTCTAACGAGACATCTCTAACGATTTCTCTGCCGCTATAGCTCTTTGCCAGGTTCTTGGCTGATAAACTCATAATGCACCCTGTTTTTTTTGTTTGGGCTTTTGCGGAGGGATAACAATGTTTACACGGGACTTTTCTTTCCCTGGTGTGGCTTTGGCTGATTGATTGGGATTGGCACGAACCTGCTCTGAGTCAGCGAGATATTCAATATGTTCGCTTTCCATCTTTAGCTGGTTACCTTGATTGACGCGTGCTTTGCCGATTAAGTTTATTTCATTATTTTTTGTATCGTAGGTAATTATTTTCGCCTCGCCTTTGACTTTTTCTTTATCGGGCCTGGGCTTTTGCTCAAAGGTTGCCGGTGCTCCAAAGGCTTTTATTTCTTTTAAGTCACCATCGGAGTCAGTGAATACTTCTAGCCGATTGGCTTTTAGGTTAAAGCTGCCTTGATTGAGGTTAACATCACCTAAGTAAACAGTCTTTCCGGACTTGCCTTCGTATTTAAAACTGTCGGAGGTGATATTGATGGGGTGATTTTGGTCACTATCAAGTGCCCTGAGTGTAGTGTTAAATCCCAAAAGGCCGATAAATAGTAAAATGTTGACGCTATTTCGCATGACGTTAATTTGTTTGACTCTATTTCGATTGGCTTTGTTTTGAGCGGTACTGGGTTTTAATTTTTTGGTTAAGCTCAATGGTTTCATCATCTAAATTAATTGAGAGCCCTTTAGCGGATATGTTTCCTTGAGGCGATCGAAAGGTTACTGTTTCATCAGAGCTAATCAGCTGCGCGTTATCATCATAGTCTAACTGGCTTGTTGTGACCACTAGATGGTTCTCGGGTTGTTTGATAACGACATCCTCTCTTATGGTAAAACGCAGTGTCTCCATGTTGTAGAGCCCTTTGCGTCCAGACAGCTCCCAGAGGTGCCCTTTTTGAATAATCCAAACGTCAGGCTGTTCAATATAAATTAGGGGGCTTTTATTTTGCTGTGTGATCGACGGCGCTGTCAATTTGTGCTGGAGAGCACCGAACGGGTCGAATTGCCTGACTTCAACATCATTAATGTAAGTAGCAATCAGAGTGTCTGGGGTAGTTTTTTTTTCGGCTTTTGGATGTTTAATCCAGCTACTGAACCAATATAAGCTTAGGCTCAGCAGCGACGCGATTATAATGAAGCCTGCAGTTTTCAAAGCGTTTTCCCTTTAAGCAACACCTGCCTTGAGTAGGTCATGAAGATGAATGATGCCTTTGGGTGTTTTGTCGTGGTCAACAATAACAATAGCGGTTATTGCCGCATCTTCCATGATATTGAGTGCCTCAGCCGCTAAAATATTCTGCGAAATGGTTTTTCCATTTCTAGTCATAACAGAGGTAATAGGTGTAGATTTAATATCGGTATCGGTATCTAGGCATCGCCTCAAATCGCCGTCGGTGAAAATCCCCGTCAGCTCGCCTGCTTGGTTGACTACGCATGTCATGCCTAGACCTTTGGATGACATCTCCATGAGAGCCTCTTTGGTTAGTGCGTCTTCACTTACTTGCGGTATGGCGTCGCCTGTAGTCATTAAGTCGAATACTCTAAGTAGTAGGCGTCGTCCAAGTGCGCCACCAGGGTGTGAAAATGCAAAATCTTCGGCAGTAAATCCTTTGGCTTCGAGAATGGCAACTGCTAATGCATCACCCATAGCAAGAGCAACCGTTGTGCTGGTTGTGGGTGCTAAATCAAGAGGGCAGGCTTCTCGTTCAGCAAAAACATGCAAGTGGACTTCAGATTCAGTGGCCAGTAATGATTCAGGGTTGCCGGTCATGCTGATCAGCTTGGCGCCCATTCTCTTGATTAACGGTACTATCGTCAATACTTCGGCAGTTGTGCCGGAGTTTGATAATGCTAGCACTACATCCGCAGGAGTGATCATTCCAAGATCGCCGTGGCTGGCTTCGCCTGGGTGAACAAAAAATGACGGTGTACCTGTGCTGGCAAGGGTTGCTGCGATTTTAGTCCCAATATGCCCAGATTTTCCCATGCCAGTGACAATCACCCGGCCGCTGGCTTGCATCATCACTTCACAGGCTTGAGCAAAGCTTTGATCAATAGTTTCAGCAAGGGCATTGATTGCACTTCCTTCAATTTTAAGCGTGCGTTTTGCAGAGGCAATTAAAGTCTCAGGCATGGTATTTGAAACACCTTAGCGAATAATTTGTGAGAAAAGGACGGCGTAATATACCCCAAAAGTGGCGATTAGCAAAAAGCCCGGCATTCGTCCAAAACGTTTTTTTGCTTTATATAGACCAAAGCACAGAACCAAAAATAAAGTAGTTAAAATAACCATGGTGCTATAGTCTCGTGTTAACACAGCGTGATCCAGTTTGCTGGATTTAACAAGGCCAGGCATTGCAAGGACAACCAGTAGGTTGAACATGTTTGAGCCAATGATGTTGCCAAAGGTGATGTCGTAATGGCCTTGGCG
>CAKMZU010000090.1:9047-11024 GCA_929200485.1 uncultured Gammaproteobacteria bacterium
CAGCAAGCTCAGGCAGGCTTGTTCCGAGGGCGATGATGGTGACACCAATGACTAATTCCGATACGCCAAAAAAGCGCGCGATATCAACAGCACCTGAGACCAGTAATTGGGCACTGCCAACAAGTACGATTAGCCCGATGACAAAGTAAGCCCAAGCTTTGGGAAGTGATAGACCTGTTAACTCATCGACCTCCTCATCGACCTGATGGTCGGCTGGGTGTTTTTTACTGTCTTGGTATAGATACACAAGATAGGCGATTAATAACCCAAAGAGTAAGAAGCTTTCAGCGAGGCTTATGCGATAATCAAAAAGAAGCCAGCCTGTGATGAGCGATACGACAAGCAGTAAAGGGATATCAATCTTGTAGAGTCTTGCCTGAATAGGTAAGGGGATCAGCAGGGCAGTGATGCCAAGGATTAAGCCAATGTTGGTAATATTGGAGCCAATGGCATTACCCACAGCAATGTCATCGCTGCCATTAATGGCGGCTAAAAGGGATACCAGCATTTCAGGTGCGGAGGTGCCGAATGCAACGATGGTTAATCCGATCATTAATTTACTCATGCCGGTATTGTCAGCAATGGACGCGGCACCTTGAATAAATTTATCGGCACTGATAATGAGCAGGATAAAACCTACAAGAATAAATAATACCGCCTGTATCATCATTTTTCTCTTTGGTGGTATGAAAGTGGTATGGATAAAATTTTGTGGGATTGTTTCAGGTATCCCACAGCTTGGCAACCGTAACCGGATGATTTAACGGCAAAAACGCCGTCTATATTGAGCTTGTCGAAGGGCGCTCATCCTGAGTTGATAGAACGGGATTGGTTTCTAAAGCCGATTCAATCCATTAAACGCCGCTATTCGATAAGCTTCGGCCATGGTGGGGTAATTAAAGGTGGTGTTGATGAAATAGCGAATATCATTGGCAGAGCCTTCTTGCTTCATGATAGCCTGCCCGATATGAATGATCTCGGTTGCCTCGTGGCCAAAGCAGTGGATACCCAAAATCGCAAAGGTTTGTGAATGGAAGAGGATCTTTAGCATGCCAGCGGTCTGACCACTGATTTGCGCTCTTGCAGTATTTTTAAAAAAAGCGCGACCAACTTCGTAAGGAATCTTCTTTTGCGTCAGTTCTCTTTCGGTAAAGCCAACTGAGCTGATCTCAGGGATAGTATAGATGCCTGTTGGGACATCGTTAACACGCACATGCTCTTCACAGCCAGCAACGACAGAAGACGCTTCAAAGCCTTGATTGTAAGCGGCGCTTGCAAGGCTTGGCCAGCCAATAACGTCACCAATAGCATAAATAGCGTCCGCCCCGGTTTTGTAGTTTTCATCCACTGTTAATTGACCGCGGTGGTTTGCTTGAAGGCCAACTTTATCCAGATTCAATTGATCGGTATTACCGGTTCGGCCATTACACCAGAGAATGGCATCACCTTTAATGCGTTTGCCTGAGGCCAAGTGCAAAAATACGTGGCTGTCCGTGGTTTCGAGGCGCTCATACTCTTCTTGATGACGAACAATAACGCCTCTTTTCATCATGTGGTAGCTCAATGCATCAGAGATTTCATCATCGAGAAACTCCAGTAATTTATCTCGGGTGTTAACCAAATCAACCTTGACGCCTAGACTTGAAAACATGGAGGCGTATTCAGAACCAATAACACCTGCGCCATAAATAATCAGACGCCTGGGAGTAAAGGGCATGTCGAGTATGGAATCGCTATCAAATACTCTAGGATGTTCAAAATCAATATTGTCGGGATGATAGGGGCGAGAACCCGTGGCAATGATGATTTTTTTGGCGCTGATTTTAGTGCCGCGTTTTTGATTTTCAGCGAATTGAATATGATGCTCATCAATAAATTTCGCAGTTCCATAATGGTAGCGAATATTGTTTTTTAAGAAAAATCGAGAACGCATGTTGACCTGTTGACGGATAATTTCCGAGATATTGGGTCGTAAAT
>CAKMZU010000091.1 GCA_929200485.1 uncultured Gammaproteobacteria bacterium
TCGACCATCCTCCATTTTTTTGTAACAATATTTCCTGAGCGATTCAAATTTTTGTTCAACTGGCAGGAAGCTGTCAATTTCAAAATAAATAACCTTTTGACCTACCTTGAATTTACTGGCCTTTTGTACAACGGATTTCCACCCATCAATAGAGGCGACTTCAATGTTATCAGCTCCAGGTATAGGCTGAATATCCGATATTACCCTTACGGTTGCCAGTTTCCTGATTGACTTAGGTTGATCTATTGAAACTTGCTGCTGCGCTTGAGATTCTTCTTGCTGTTCTTGCTGTTCTTGTTGTTCTTCGGGCTGATTTGTGAGCATTAGAGAAGCTAAGATATAAAGCCCAATTTTACCTGCTTCTACTTGATCTATAAAAATAATTAAAACTGAAAAACACAAGGGTAAAATTTTAATTTTCAAGATAACACCTTACTTTTGTTCTTGTGAATTTTGAATGGGTAGATATGTTTATACACTGATCAACATTTAACCTTTTTGAGCTATTAATAGGGTTAATTGGCGGTTTACCAAGCATAGGGCGCGCGCATTCCGGCTTTATTAACCTCATCTACCCACTCGCTTTTCAAAAGAATCTTACTTTTAGTGCCTATTTGAATAGTGGGATTATTTGTTTCAAATAAAGTTCGCTATAAAAATAAGAGAGTTATAAAATAAAACGAATTAAATAAGCTAAAAGGTACGGGGCGATTATGTATTGGCTCATTTTGTCGGTTTTCTCTTCTTATACAGATACTGATGAGCTCGTTAATAAGTAGTTTTGTGATTATAGAAAAGCGCTACTTAATTTTTATATCATCCTTTCATTACTATGATCGTCAGAGCACCCAATGATTTTTTTCTTTAATATCCTTATGGTATTTATCGGCGGTGCAGCGGGTGCAGGTTGCCGCTTTAGCCTTGGTGAAATGCTTAAAAAGACCACTTTACCCGGTTGGATTGCTATCTTTTTTGCCAACCTGCTAGGCAGCTTTTTGATTGGCTACATCACTGCCGTGAACCTGATGCCGTTGATGCAAACTCAGGATGCCTCTTTTATCTCATTAATTCAGCCGCTGATAGCGATCGGTTTTTGTGGGGGATTAACCACCTACAGTACCTTTTCAATGGATACGGTTTTTCTCTGGTTTGAGCAAAAATATTACCAAGCTATATTTAATATCTTTGGTTCTATCGGCTTATGTTTTATCGCTGTTTGTATTGGCATTCAGGTGGCAGCTTAACCATGCAAAATTTGACTCTCTTTCTTTGGGTAGCCGTTGGTGGGGGCTTGGGCACTGCAACACGTTTTGCGTTAACTGAGCTATTTAACTCGGCCTTCATGCCCACAATGCTTATTAATATTCTAGGCTCAGGTCTTATGGGCTACTTATTTATTTTGCTAGAAAAGCGATTAAGGAAGGATGGCAACAGCCGTCTGCCAGAAAATCTAGGCAAAGTTAATGCAAAAGCTAAACCCGCATTTTACGAGAAAGATCTAACGCTACAGGCAGTGGATCATTTTCGGGCCAATATCAAATTAAGTTATCTTTCGGCTTTTTTATTAACCGGGTTTCTTGGTGGATTCACGACTTTCAGTGCCTATAGCCTCTTTAATGTGACTCTTCTCCAACAAGGAAACACCCTCAGCTTTCTTATCAATTTAGTATTAACACCTGTATTAGCATTCGCTTGTTTTCTGCTAGGTTGCACCCTGGCACTAAAAAAGAAATCATAAGAAACGCAAAACGGTTTAAACTTCAAACATTTATCAGAGCATTGAGAGCTGGTACCGCAGCTTCTATTAGCAGATCAAGCGACATTTTTTGAACTTAATGAGCCTTAATGCCCCATAGAATAATTATAAATTATTTTCTATACGGTTCATTATGCACGCCAAAAGCTTCCCACTGATTCTATCGATTTTATTGACAAATACCTGTTGTTTTGCCACGAAATTTAAAGCCCATGATTCAATGGATACTGAAGCCAAAATTATAAGTCAATTAATAAAGTCCACAAATTTGGATGATAATTATTTAGTGCTGGGAAATAGTAACCAATTATCTATAAAATCTCTTCTTGATGAGACAGAACAGTATCTTGAGGGCAAGCCTACCGAAGATATTGCTGTTATTTTCTCAACACTTAGATTAGAGGAATTTATTAAAATCACATTGAATTATGCCGTTAGTGAAGGCAAAAAGACAAACTACGGGATTAAAGTAAAAATCAAGGAGAGTATAAAAAATCTCAAGACCCTTAATAAAACCAGAGCATCATTATCAACACCTCGAAATGATCGCGCTAATGTATCAATTACGACGTTAATTGCCATGTTAAAAAGATTAAAAAAAGAAATATCACCGATATTTTGCTTTACATAGGTGAGCAAGCTGCAATAAAAATTGAGAATTCAAGGTTAAAATCTTACTTGAATCTATTTTAAAAGGTCAGGCACAGCGATAAATTATCTGTTTATATTCATGTCAAAACATTGTCGATTTTTCAGTCATAATCCTCTTCTCAACCAACAATTCACCATCACCAGATATCAAGAATCTCAGGCGTCTATTTTTACAATTTTCTGGTATTTTTTCTTTTATAAAGAAGGTAATATTTCCACCTGTTACAATTATCAGAAAACAAGTGGGTATTCTTTAAATCATATAGATATTGGAGGAATCTTGACTAGAGGAAAATACGCAACCGTTACCAAACTCCCTTTTTCACAGGAGTCATCCAAAATATTAGTTTCATCACTAATAGAAAGCTTCAATAAATTAAGAAATGAAAACCTCCTGGGTTCAATATTAAATGAAGAATTTATTAGGAGCACTTCTGTCGACTTAGGAAAGCCAGGCTCAAATATGGATTCACAACTCTTACAACTCGGCAGCTCATGGTTAATTCATTGTGAATCGACCCATGGCTATCATTACCACTCATTCACAGCTGATGACCCTCAACTTAGTTATCGGAAAATTTTATTCTGTTGCAATACTGGGTTTACTTTAGAGTTTTTCGAAATAGATCATAAAACTGAGAAACTGATAGACAACATGAAAGCAGAGAAATTTATTGTTTCAGAACCTTCCATTGCTGAATTGGAGTTCGATGGGCGGATTGTCCATCGCTTCCGACCGCTGAATGGCGGCCACCTATTCGCGTACTCTATTCATTATAAAGATCTTTCTGATGCTTCTGATGTTGCTGCTACTCAAACACATCCAGTTATGAATTTATCGCCAACATCACAATCAATCATCTTTGTGTAGCCAACGTCAGGAGTCCTCAATCACCCTAGATGAATCAATCATCCAGAATAGTTTTTGATCGGGCATCGCATGATGTCGACTAGCATTGAAAACCTCTAATGGTATCACCATAGCATCTTCCGCATGCCATATTGAAACATTAAATTTCGCCCCACTATCGACATCATCCCATTGCCATTTAATATTTTTTGCCGCCTTAAGGTAAGAGTTATGCACACATTGCATCATTTCTTTTGGAGGGGCTACATTATGATCATTAGTGACAATATCACCTAAACAAACGTAACCTGCCTGTGGGATTGGTCGCCAAATACTTAAATCACTAGCTGCCCCGGATCCTTCATCATTCCAAACCCAGTTATAGCCTGTAGGCCTTGCAACACCTGGCTGAGCATCCTTAACGGTGATGGTTTTAATGGATTTTTCTCCTCGAGTTGACACCACAACATCCCCAAGGATTGAATACCCTTTTTCAGGCACAGGTCGTAGCATTTCTGCAAAATGATGGGCTTTTGTATTATTACTGCTCCATATTGACAGGGATTGTGTGGTTTCTTTGTAATGTAATTTTTCATCAGGGATATTTGGCTCTCTTTGATTTAGTGCAATGGCCAACGGCAGCAGGGCGGTATATTCAAAGAAATCCGTTGTCATAATATTCGGGCGCATATCTGCTTCTACCCATTCAGTTACCCACTCTCCCATCAATGGCCTTAAATACTCCTGAGTCCACTTCAACAGGCTACCGGAACTAAAGATATTGGCTACATCTTTAGCGATGGTTGAAGTTTGGGGCGTAAAAGTAAACGCACTATAAAACAGCTTATCTCTAGGTGCCGTTTTTAATCCGGGATCAAATCGTCCAGAATGAGGCGAACCATTGATCAATCGATATTTAAGTGTCTCTGCGTCTTCTGTGTTCGCCCAAGTCCCTGTAAACTGGTGCGCCCCGCCGAAATAGCCTCTTCGATGACCATGCTCACTCGCTGCAGTAAATACCACAATAATATTGGTGTTTTGACCAAATTCATCCTTCTTCCAGATATCCCCGAGGGTGATTTTCGCTAAAGGGATGGAATTATCAACCCTCTTATGACGCACATACAAATCAAATACATCAATCATAGGTCCCTCATCATTTACTGAAGGCACTTTAGCCACTTCAAGGATGATTGGCTCCATGGGGTGGGCATTTGCAAAGTTTTTCACCTGGGATAAAGCATCGTCCAGCTTCATGCCCACTAACCCATGCACTAACACAAAATGCCCATCATGTTTCAAAATACGCAAATCAAAATGACGAACACCCATCCTGAGCATGTGATGAAAATCGAAACTTTGCGCTTTTCCCCAGTCAGCAACAACCCCTTTTGCCAAACTATAAAAGGAGGGAGAATCAGGCGACAGATCAGAGTGGGAATTAAGGTTATAGGTTCCTGAATCGTGTGTTCCAGGGATAACCATATCCCTTAGCGTGGTTTCCGGGTGATCTTTCAGTACCGTATAAACCCAATCCTCATAGAATATATCGCTTGCCGAATGGCAAGCCAAAGAGCATGGAATAGCGATTAAAAAAAATATAAATGCCTTTACATTCTTCATCTACCTTCTCCTTCATCAATAAGTCAATATTGGATAAGAGAACCCTTATAAAATTAGAGTAGATTAAACTATTTAGTTCATTTATAACTTAATTTGTATAAATCAATAATCTTTGACCACTTTTAATGGATCAAAAGACCAAAACTGCTTTTTACCTGGCATCGAATGATTTCGGCTAGCCTTGAATGTCTCCAATGGCATCGCCCCACAATTCTCCGCTCGCCATAGCGAGACATTAAACTGACCACCGCTATCTACATTATCCCATTGCCGCTGAATATCTGCGGTCGAGTTTAGATAAGATTTATGTACACATCGCATCCTACTATTTGCTGGTGCCAACCCATGATCATTGGTGACAATATCACCTAAACTCACGTAACCCGCCGGAGGGATGGGTCGCCAGATAGTGACATCTTTAGACGAACCCATTCCTTTATTATTCCAAATCCAATTGTAACCTGTAGGTCTTGCCACGCCTGGCTGGTCATCTTTCACTGTCATGGTTTTAATGCTCTTATCCTCTTGAGTGGGGATAATAATATCACCAAGAATGGAGTAACCACTCTCAGGAACAGGTCTTACTATATCGCCAAGATGGCAAGATGCTGTACCGTCATTACTCCACTTTGATATTAATTTTGTAGCTTCCTTGTAATGTAGTTTCTCTGCGGGAGGCTCAGGCTCCCTTTGATTTAATGCAATGGATAACGGCATCAGTGCTGTATACTCAAAAAAGTCAGTGGTTATTATATTTGGACGAATGCCCTCGTCTGCCCACTCACTGACCCATTCCCCCATCAAAGGTCTCAATTCATCCTCAGTCCACTTTAAGAGGCCTCTGGGGCTATAAAGCTGGAGCATACTTGTTAAAATCGTTCGCCAATTCGCCGTATAAGTAAAAGCCGAATAAGACAGCTTATCTTTCGGTGCGTTGAGTAATCCACGATCAGAAGAATGGGGAGAACCATGCAACAGCCTACTCTTAAGTGTTTCAGAATCTTCAGTATTGGCCCATGTACCCGTAAACTGACGCCTCCCATCAAAATATCCTCTACTTTGACCATACTTACTGCCCTCCCTGAAAACCACGATGATATTTGAGTTTTGCCCATTCTGGTCTTGCTTCCAGATATCTTGTAGCTTGACCTGTGATAAAGGAATAGCGTTATCAACCCGCCTTGACCCCACATAACGATCAAATAAGTCAATCATCGTACCGATATCATGTACGGGGGGACTCTTCGCCACTTCAAGAATGATGGGTTCCATAGGGTGTGCGTCAGAAAAACCTTTTACCTGTGAAAGGGCATCCTCCAGCTTCATTCCCACCAACCCGTGAACCAATACAAATTCACCTTTATGCTTTTGAATACGCAGGTCAAAATGCCGAATACCTTTTAAGAGCATTTCATGAAAATTAAAGTTTTGTGTTCTAGCCCATTGTGACGCAAATTTCTTGTGTAACGCATAGAAATAAGGGGAATCAGGCGATAAATCTGAACTAGCGTTAAGATTACAAGTACCTGAATCGTGCGTTCCTGGAATAACCATGTCTCTTAGCGTGGTTTCCGGGTAATCTTTCAACACGGTATACACCCAATCTGCATAAGGGACATCGCCTGACGAATAACAAACTGATGAACAAAGAATAGTAAACAAACAAACAAAATATGACTTAACACTCTGCATAATATCGCCCTAGCTTAGCAATGATCGCGCAATTAAAAGGGGTTTTATTTTTATCGAGGGGTAATTAATGAATTTAGTTAGTTTTATTCGAGTTATTTCTTTACTAGCAAAGGCTCAAGGTAGCGATAAACCAGATTCATCACAATGGGTTGTGCTTTAGCGAGCGGGTGCAGTTGATCTTTTTGAAATAAGCTGGAATCTTGTGCCACACCGTCTAGCAGGAAAGGTAACAGAGGAACATTTTCTTGAGAAGCCACTTGGGCAAACGTATTTTCAAATTGCGTCGCATAGCGTTTACCATAATTAGGGGGTATTTTCATCCCGACTAACAATACTTTTGCCCGGTGTTGTTTAACTATTTGCACCATGTTGACTATGTTTGCTTTCATTTTCTTAATCGACTGCCCCCGCAAACCATCATTAGCACCAAGAGCGATGATAACAATGTCAGGTTTTATCCTATCCATTGCTTTAGCCAGACGTAAACTCCCCCCTTGGGTTGTTTCTCCGCTAATGCTGAGATTGATCATCTGATAGCCTCTTTTTTCAGAAGCAAGCCTCGCTTCAAGCAAGCTAGGCCAATCTTCTCCCTGGTCCAGCCCATAACCCGCACTTAGGCTATCACCAAAAACTACTATTTTTTTGATAGGCAATGGCGGGTTATCCTGCCCTAAAACAGATGAACCCAAAAGACTTAGCTGAAAAAAACAAAGAAAAGAAAAGAGACACAATGACTGTTTCATAAATACTTTAGATTTAATCGATGAGTGGACATTTAACATTTCAAACTCTGCTTCATTATATGATATAAAATATAAAGACAATATTATTTCGTAAGGTTCCAACTTTCATGATAAGCGTTAACCAGCTCCATCACCAGGTGACTAGTGGCGAAGATAATCTTGTCATTCTGGATAATGTAAACTTTGCTATTGAGCGCGGCCAATCGGTTGCTATAACAGGCAGTTCAGGATCAGGTAAAACTACCCTGCTTTCATTATTAGCCGGCCTTGAAACACCAACCTCAGGTGAAATTATTGCACAAAATCAGTGTATTTCATCAATGAGCGAGGATGAACGCGCAAGTTTTCGCGCTAAGAATGTAGGGTTTGTCTTTCAATCATTCCACCTTATCCCAGGGCTTACCGCACTTGAGAATGTCGCTTTACCATTAGAATTATCAGGTAACCCTGACGCTCAATCCATTGCAAAAGATTACCTCTCCAAAATGGGGCTCGCTAAACGTCTTACTCACAACCCTACTCAACTTTCAGGTGGAGAACAACAGCGTGTCGCATTGGCAAGAGCTTTTTGCGTTAGACCGCCACTGTTATTTGCGGATGAACCCACTGGCAATTTGGATGAAAAAACCGGTGAACATATTATTGACCTGCTATTTGCACTTCATCAGGAAACGCAATCCACCCTGATCTTGGTGACCCACGAGGCACGTTTAGCCTCTACTTGTGATCAAAAACTCGTTTTAGCACAAGGCCAAATCCATGAAAGCTAACGCGTCCTTTTACTGGCGACTGATCTTCAAAATTCTGAAGGCCAATGGCAAACAAGATCAATTGGTGTTGCTCTTTAGCGCTGTTATTTTATCTGTCACCGTGACCATGGGGCTATTAGTCTTTGTTGATCGAGTCACCTTGATGCTTGAAGGAGAAAGCCGGCAGTTTATGGCTGCGGATAAAGTCTTGATTAGCTCAAAACCCATCCCTGAGCAATGGCTGGATCAAGCTAAACTCAGCCATCTTGAAACCGCCCAGGTCTTAATTTTTCGCTCTATGCTGTATATTGATGACGAGCCTTATTTAGTCAATGCCAAAGCTGTCAGTAGCAACTATCCACTATTAGGGAAGCTCGAGGTGAAACCAGAGGATAATTCAACAGTCATCTCAAGCAAAAGTGGGCCGAGTCCCGGGCAATTATGGGTAGACAATCGCATCCTTCAACGCGCACTCATTACAACAGGCACTAGCGCAGAACTCGGTGAAGCAACATTTAATCTAGAAAACATTCTGGTGTCAGAGCCCGATGCGGGAGCAGTCGCCTTTAGTTTTGCGCCGAAGTTGATGATGAATCTTAGCGACCTCGATAAAACCGAAATTATTCAAGAAGGGAGTCGAATAACCTACCGATATTTATTCAAGGGCAATAAAAAGCAATTAGCAGCCTTCACCACCTGGCTTAAGCCAAAACTGGATGAACACACCTACTGGCAACCCATAGACAAAGAGCAGCCAGGAGTAGCTAAGGCATTAAACCGGGCTGAGACTTTTTTACGACTTGCAACCAGCATTGTATTAATTCTCGCAGGTCTTGCCATCGCTATGACCGCTACCCGATTTGCAAAATCACAGTTTCATCAGGTGGCTGTCCTTAAAACACTCGGCGTCAGAAGTAGTCAACTGTTAAGCATTTACGCAGGTGTCGCTTTAATCATATTGTTACTCGGCTTAATCGTCGGATCCATTTTGGGCTATAGCCTTCAGGAAATTCTGACAAGAACCATGGCATCGAGATTAAATCTAACGCCAGAGATGCCCGGGTTATCCTCTTGGGTATCGGGCATGGTGATGACAGTTATCACCTTTTTGTGCTTCACCGCTCCCCCTCTGCTCTCGCTCAAACGCCAGCCTGCGATGAGTATTTTCAACAAATCTTACCAGGCAGCATCCATCAGCCCATGGCAATGGTTCTTTGTCGGGTTACTCTTGATGCCTTTATTAATGTTAATCAACAAAGACTGGATGGTCATCGTTATTATTCTAACCACTATTGCTCTTCTACTGGTTATTTTTACGCTTCCCATCAGTGTATTACTTGAAAAAATAGCCTCCAGTCGTAGAAGAACATCACCATTACAATTGATTGTTTTTTCCAATCTACGGCGTCAAAAAACGGCCAATGCTTTACTCTTAAGTATTTTTTCCAGCAGTTTAATCCTTGTGGCAGTATTAATTGGCGCACAGCAAAGCTTATTTGCTCAATGGCAAGCACAACTCCCAAAAAAAACGCCTAATCACTTTTTATTAAACATCCAGCAAGAGGAATTAGCGGACGTTACCGATTGGTTAAAGCCGTTCTCTCAATTGGCAATGGCTGACTCAAGCCCGGAAGATAACCAAACACCTGTTATCTACCCAATGATTCGTGGCCGATTAATTGGCATTAATGGCAACCCCATAAAACAGCAAGTCAGCAAGGAAGTTAGGCAGCGAGCAGGCGTCAATAGAGAGCTGAACTTATCCTGGGCACATAAACTGCCAGCTGACAACAGCCTGCTTGATGGCAAATGGCTGACAGAAACCCCTCTTCACAATACACAGCATCAGGTATCGGTCGAGTCAAAACTCGCTGAACGACTGGGTATCAAGATTTCTGACAAACTGCTGTTTTCAATTGGCTCGGAAGAACTCAGCGCTGAGGTCACAAGCCTAAGAAAAGTAGAGTGGGACCGAATGCACCCAAATTTCTTCATGTTATTCGATAAAGCGAGCATCGAACCCTTTGATAAAACCTATATGACAAGCTTTTATCTCCCAAAGAAAGATCAAGGTGCAATCAACCAGTTGCTTGAAAAGATTCCTACGCTGGTCATTGTGGATTTAGATGCCGTCATACAACAAATCCGAACCATCGTTAATCAAGTCTCTTCGGTGTTATTGATTATCCTGGGTTTTGTCATCATCGGCGGTTTACTGGTATTGATAGCCACGGTTCAATCAAGTATGGATGAGAGAAAAAAAGAAAATACCATTATTCGGGCTTTGGGAGCAGATAAGCGCCTTATCCAAAAAAGTGTGATCATTGAGTTTATTATTCTAGGCTTACTATCAGGTACTATTGCGGCTCTTGGTAGTGAATGTATTTTACAACTCATTCAAATCAATTTGTTGGATTTAACCTTTAAACTTCACCCGACACTCTGGCTAACACTACCACTTGCTTCGGTCATAATGATCGCATCAACCGGCTTCTTCAGCACTAGAAAGGTCGTAACAACCTCGCCTGTTGAGCTATTAAGAGGGTTATAAAACGTCTGTTATCTGTAAAGCGTTGTTAATTGCAAACAACACAAAGCATTACTCTTATGAAGAACAGGTATTGAATATGAGCCATGATCATACACATTCGAGCGATGGTATGCTGAGTATTGCTGTATTTATCAATGTATTGCCAAGCATTGCCATAGCTACAGGAGGTGTTTTTCAGGTAGCTTATTCATAATATTTCAAATGCCCTTGCGTCGGTAGTTGTTATTATTGCCTGTCCTTAGTTATTAGCTTAATTGTATAAAGAACCTTGAACGAGACTTCTTATCATGATTACCGAGCAATCCTTCTTTCAGCATCTTATCAGTAGAC
>CAKMZU010000092.1:0-6911 GCA_929200485.1 uncultured Gammaproteobacteria bacterium
ACCGAATAAGGAAATCATCGTTCTCATTAAATGCTGGAATACAAACGACCTTATCCCAGCGATATGTTTCCGGAAAATGTCTCATCGCCTGAATCTGGGGTTCAGCGTAGCGTTCCAGATATTGCTTGATCGCTTTATCTTGCCGCATGTCTTAATGCAGCTTGGCCTGAATTGGAAGGTCTTTAATGATTTCTGCTTCGACTGCTAATAGTTCCTGTGCTCTATTATTGACATCTTGTTCGTCAAAATATTCTTTCGCAAGGTCGGTAAATAGCGAGTAATGTCGAACCTCAGATTGGGTGATGGCTTTGTACATCTGCTTTAAGCGGCCTGCGGGTAACGCCTCAGCAATTAATCCGAAACGCTCGGCACCACGGGCTTCTACGATACCGGCAAGGATGAGTCTGTCGAGAAAATAATTGTCTTTACCGTTGCGGACATGTTTGCGAAAGGCGTTAACGTAGGCGTCTTTTTCATCAGCCTGAAGTGTTAATCCTCTGCTGTGGATAACTTTGATGACTTCTTTGTAGTGGGCAAGTTCCTCAATCGCAAGATCCGCCATGGCTTCAACCAGTTTGATGCGATCTGGATAGTGAGAAATTAATGAGATAGCCATCCCGGATGCCTTTTTTTCGCAGGCTGCATGGTCGATTAAAAAATCATCAAAATTGGCGATGACATGACTTGTCCATTCATCAGAAGTGTGGATCAACAGAGGGAAATCTGGATAAAGACGCATAACGTGCTCAAAAGCCCCATTATAACAGAGAGAGTGTCAAAGAGAATTTTGGGTCTTCAATTTATCACTGGTCTGTTTATAATGATGGGCTTTTGTTGTAAGGAAGTAGGTGTCCATTATGGTTATAAAGCCCAAAGTTCGAGGCTTCATGTGCATTACCGCGCATCCTGAAGGTTGTAAGGAACATGTCAAGGCGCAGATTGATTACGTCAAAGCGCAAGGGCAATTAGATAATGGGCCTAAGCGTGTGCTGGTTATCGGCGCGTCAACAGGCTATGGTTTGGCTTCACGAATCAGTGCGGCATTCGGTTCAGGTGCTAAAACACTCGGCGTGTTTTTTGAAAAGCCTGGTACTGAGCGTAAGCCTGGCACAGCTGGCTGGTATAACTCGGCAGCTTTTCATCAATTTGCCGAAGAAGAAGGGCTTTATGCGAAAAGCATCAACGGCAACGCTTTTGGTAATGAAGTCAAACAACAAGTGATTGATACGATCAAAGAAGATTTAGGTCAAGTTGATCTGGTTGTTTATAGCTTGGCAGCGCCTCGTCGTCAGCACCCTGAAACGGGTGTTATTTATAATTCAACCCTTAAGCCAGTGACAGGTGATGTGACTGCGACAACATTGGATACAGATAAAAAAGTCGTGAAGTCAGTCTCGCTTGAAAAGGCCACGCAAGAAGAGATTGATAATACGGTTGCCGTCATGGGTGGTGAAGATTGGCAAATGTGGATGGATGCCCTACAACAGGCAGGTGTTTTAGCTGAAGGTTGTAAAACAACGGCCTATACCTACATTGGCGATAAAATCACTCATGATATTTATTGGGATGGAACCATTGGTGAAGCGAAAAAGGATTTGGATAAGCGCGTCAAACTGATTCGTGATAGCTTGTCAGGCCTTAATGGCGAAGCTTATGTGTCTGTATTAAAAGCTGTTGTTACACAATCAAGTTCGGCGATTCCAGTCATGCCTTTGTATCTTGCGTTACTCTTTAAAGTGATGAAAGAGGCGGGACTCCATGAAGATTGTATCGAGCAGGTTGATGGGTTATTCCGAGACAGTTTATATGCTGCTTCAGTGCCGACTGATGAAGATGGTCGCCTCCGCGCTGATCAAAAAGAGCTTCGCCCTGAAATTCAAGGTAAAGTAACAGAGCTTTGGCCACAGGTCACTACTGAAAACATTGACGAATTGACCGACTTTAAAGGCTATCAGGAAGCATTTTTACAACTCTTTGGTTTTGGCTTAAACGGAGTTGATTATGATGCGGATGTGAATACTGAGGTGGGTATTTCTCAGCTAATTGATATGGCTTAATGGATGTTACATCGAATGACAGCGAATTCGGCTGTCTATAGACTGCGTGCCCCAAACCCGTCAGTCATGACGGGAGAGGGCACAAATACTTATTTTATTTTTGATGGGGATATAGCCTTTTTAATTGATCCGGGTCCTGAAATCCCTGAGCATAGTGAAGCGATGCTTGACGCGCTTGGTGATCGAACCCTCAAAGGTATTTTGCTTACGCATATGCATCCCGATCATTCGCCTGCGGCTAATGCGATCAAAGCAGCAACGAATGCACCTGTCTATGGGATACCTCCTGACCCTTTAGATACCATTCAAGATCACTCGGTTACTGTGGATCATACCCTTGGCGATGGAGAGATCCTGAGTTTAGGCTCGTTGACGGTAGAAGCTGTGACGACGCCAGGCCACACATCCAATCATTTGTGTTTTTGGTTGTCGTCTGAGCAAATGGTGTTTACTGGCGATCATATTATGCAAGGCTCAACAGTGGTTATCGTTCCCCCCTTTGGTGATATGCAAGATTATTTATCATCTTTAGAAAAATTGAAGAAGTATCCACTGAAAAGCATTGCGCCAGCACATGGTGAATTAATTTTCTCGCCTGTTGATGAGATAAATCGATTAGTCGCACATAGGCGCAGCAGAGAATGTAAAGTGGTTCAAGGATTAGAAAATCAAGGCTGGATCAGCCTCGAAGACTTAACCACCATTGTCTACGCTGATGTCCATGAAAGTCTCCATGGGTTGGCTTCACGTTCATTGCACGCACACTTGATCAAGCTTTTAAAAGAAGGGCGTGTGACTGAAAAAGCCACTTTATGGCAGCTAAATGATTAAAAATGAATCATGGCAAATAAATGCTTGAATGATGAAATAGCTGTGCCATAATACTGAATAATTATACAGTGTTTTTGATTGCGATTGTTTTTTCGAAATTGCTCATTCGATATTTCAGAAGTTCAAAATTTAAAAGTTCACAAGGTTTTAAAAGGGTTTAGTGATGGAAGAAAACAAAAAACGCGCGCTTGATGCAGCAATGACGCAAATTGAACGTCAATTCGGTAAAGGCACGATTATGCGTATGGGCGATAAAAAGCCCGAAGCAATCCCTTCCATTTCAACCGGCTCATTAGGTCTGGACATTGCTTTAGGTATAGGTGGCTTACCTAAAGGCCGAATCATCGAAATTTACGGCCCAGAGTCCTCAGGTAAAACAACCTTAACACTTCAAACAATCGCACAATGCCAAAAAAATGGTGGTACGGCAGCCTTTATTGATGCGGAACATGCCTTAGACCCTGTTTACGCGGAAGCATTAGGTGTTGATTTAGAAAACCTGATCGTTTCTCAGCCTGATACGGGTGAACAAGCATTGGAAGTGACCGATATGCTAGTGCGCTCAGGCGCTGTTGATTTAGTGGTTATCGACTCGGTAGCCGCATTAACCCCTAAAGCTGAAATTGATGGCGATATGGGTGATTCACACATGGGCTTACAGGCACGTTTGATGTCTCAAGCGCTTCGAAAAATTACAGCCAGTGTTAATCGAACCAATACGATGGTTATTTTTATCAACCAGTTGCGTATGAAAATTGGTGTGATGTTTGGTAACCCTGAAACCACAACTGGCGGTAATGCATTAAAGTTTTACTCATCTGTACGTTTAGATATTCGTCGTATCGGCTCAATTAAAGAAGGCGATGAGGTGGTTGGTAATGAAACCCGAGTCAAAGTGGTTAAAAATAAAGTATCGCCACCATTTAAGCAAACAGAGTTCGTGATTGCTTTCGGTAAAGGGGTTGATCATCTAGGTGAGGTGATTGATCTAGGCGTGAAGCAAGGGCTAATTGATAAGGCGGGCTCTTGGTATAGTTATCAAGGCAATAAAATAGGGCAAGGTAAAGCGAATGTTGGTAAATATCTGATGGAAAACCCGCAGATTGCAGATGAAGTTGAACAGCAAATTCGTGAGAAATTGTTGCCTTTGTTATCTGAAGAAGCTGAAACACCAGCGCCTGATGAAAGTTAATGCCTGATTCAGCGCAACACGATTATGCTCAGATCAGAGAGTCGGTCAGAGAGTCAGCAATGGGTTTGCTGGCTCGGCGAGAGCATAGTCAGTTAGAGCTCTTGCAGAAGCTGAATCAAAAAATAAAGAGCCAAAAGATAAACTCTAAGAATAGAGGGTTTTCTGTTTCAAATAGCGATGAGGTTTGTAGTGGAGAAGTTTTTGATAGGGAAGTTTTTGATAGGGAGGCTTTTGACGCTCAAGATGTATCTGCAGAAGGCATCTCTATAGAAACGATAATTCAATCAGTGATAGATGACCTCGCAACAGAAGGCTTGCAGTCCGATGAGCGATTTACCGAAGTTTATGTCAGAAGTTATATCCAAAAAGGTCAAGGTCCCACAAAAATCCGGATGAACCTTAAGCGGTTGGGTATCGAGAGCCATTTAATTGATGAATACTTATATTCTGAAGACATCGACTGGTATGAGAATATAAAAACCGTTTTCTCACGAAAGTTCAGTCACAGTGAGTTAATGGACAGTAAACAAAAATCCAGGGTCTATCGCTTTTTACAAAGCCGCGGTTTTACTCAAGATCAAATTTCTTCTTTGATTTGAATCGGACAGGGCGAAAGTTATATGCGACTCACGGCCTGTGTTGTATAAAGTCTATTTCAAGTGAGGTATTTCAGCGGAGTTTTTGGATTACCTGATATAAATATAATATTTAATCGCTTTGATTTTGGTTGATAAATTTGATTATGTGATTTTTCTTGAATAAATATCCTTTTAGTAAAAAAGCGATAAAATTTGGAAGTTCCGCCTGATCACACTTGATATGACATCGATATTTATTATCGTATGTGTGGTATGAATCATCTTTAAGCATTTTATCTTCTTTGTCAAAGAAAGAAAATTTATTCGATGGTAAAATTATTTTCCCATTTTTGCAGTCATCGCTATTTTCAATAACTAAATTAATGATACAGCTAAAAATTGTTACTATTGGAGTTGAGGTGTTTAAATCACAGATTTCGAATCCATATTTTTTTTCTGAATCAGGAAGCCAGTGTTGCTTGGCGAAATACGCTATATCCTTATTTTTTTCGTGGGTGGAAAAAAACGCATTCATACTCTTAATAAAATCCTTATCTATATCTTTAATCATAACCTCATATGGGGTAAATTGAACACAACTTGGAGTGTGTGGCTCAGTTTCAGTAGTTTCGGCCTGTGCGGGTTGACCGACGCCAGCATACATTAGTTTTGAGAAGATCAAAATAAAAAAAGTAGTGCAAAGAACGCTATAGAAATTCATAGTATACTGTCCTATATCAATTGAATGTTTTCAGTTGACAGTATTAATTCTATTTGGTTTTAAATAAAATGAAATATTTTTTAAGTATTTAACAATTATTTTTAATAAGAAATTGAATCGTCCTGTGAAACGTTATCACGCGCATATATATTATGCGTTAGAAAATAAGCCTTATGCTCTCGAAGTGCATGCTAAAGTTCTGTCAGCCTTTAGTCAGTTGCCTGTATCCCATTTGGTTGATTATGCAGTGGGGCCGCACTTATTTCCCATGTTTCAAGTGGCGTTTGATGAATCGAAGTTTGATGAATTAATAACATTTTTTACTCCCTTCTCTGATAAATTGAGCATTTTAATTCATCCTTTGATTCGCGATGATCTGGTAGCTCACACAGATGAAGCCATCTGGATTGGTAAAAAATTGGCAGTCAATATCGATTTTTTAAAGTCGTTGGCATGAGTTAATGTCTTTTTCAATTTGTCATAACCAATCGGTTATCGATGAAAAATACTCTCATTTCTACTGTTTGTCTGTTTTTTGATCAAGGGGTTGATCAGATAGAATGAAAAGGATTTAGATTTTATTAGAAATTGAATAGAAGGCAGTTGACGTTAATGGCAGGGTAATAGGCCTACCCTTAGCCATTAGCGTTTTTCATATTGGGGTTTTTTATTTCAAGTCAAAAGTGACAGAAATATTCGCGCTGATTTCTTGAGGCTTTATTTCAAGAGGGGCTGATTCTTGGCTTTTGGCATTATCTGTCATTGTCATCATTCTTGGATAAGGTCTATGGCTGGAGCTTTCCGTAAACTCACGTAGCTGCTTGATCTCCATGTTAAACTGCTTGGCAATGATACCCGCTTTTCTTTTGGCCTTTTCTATGGCCTTAATCAAGGCTTGCTCTAGGTGTTCATCAATGTTGTTGTAGCCAAAGCCCTGTTGGTAATAGCGAGTAATCTCCAATTTCGCTAAACTTCCCACAATGTCAGTGTATTTCTCTTTATCGTATAATTTGACTTTGACAGATCGAGTCACTTGCTCCCCTACAAATATTCTTTCATTCTTCGTCCAGTTATACTTTGGGCTTGCAGATATTTGAGATGCATCAATCTCATCAGAGTCAATATCGTATTTTTTTAATGTTGATAACACTTTTCCAACGATTTGATCTACCTGCTCTTTGGCTTTCGCTTTAGTTGGCTTTACCTTATCAACTTCAACAACAAAGCTTAAATAATCCGGCATCACTTCAATTGTGGCGGAGCTAGATATTTGAACTCTTGGTGGTATTTCGTTCATGTCGGCAAAACTTTTTGATAAAACAACGAAATTTACAATTAAAAACACGATGAGAATGGGTAATCGCATTGCTTATATTATCCTTTAAATTAATTAGCCTTAGAGTCGGGGGCTTTGCTCTCTGATTATTCATGCTTATATAATAACCCTGAACTTTTAGATTGATTATTGGTCGTTAAGTTCAAAGTAGGGCTTGCCTAACAACTTGCACTAAATGTTGATGAGTTTTGGCAGG
>CAKMZU010000092.1:6921-7699 GCA_929200485.1 uncultured Gammaproteobacteria bacterium
TTTTACAAGCTTTTTTGCTTTAGTTGCAATTGCGGCATTAATTGAATCAATTTCTGTTTGTCTGTTGTGCCTGACATCTTCCCGCATTGATGAGCTATTCCTCGCTGTTTTTTTGATGCCATTAATGCAGTACTCTTTTAATGTGTCAGCTGTTAAGTTGATATTGTAGGAGTCAATCACAGGTAAGGCTTCATCGATCAGTTGGTTGATGTAGTCAATGGCAGAGGGTTTACTGAGCAATTCGCCGTTTAGACAATCAAAATAAACGGTTAATGGATTGATACAACTGTTTGCTACAAGTTTTTTCCAAATAATTGCTTCTATTTCTTCGCTTTTATTTATTACTAGTTCGGTATGAAATAAAGCAGATAGCGAGATATCATCTTTATTGGTTCTCAGTGCCCCAAGGTCAGTAAATCCAACGCCAGTATGTTCAATATTCAGAGGTGAGGATTTTTTAACGCCTTCAAAACACACTGCAGCATAAATGGCATTCTTTGGAAAGCTTTCCAGAATTTGGTAATGTTCAATCCCATTTTGGCAGATGATAAGTAAGGTACTATCGCTAATGGCATGCGCAACAGATTGTAATGCAGCCTGAGTGTCGTAGGTTTTGGTGGTGATTAGAAGAATATCAATCTTTGTTGTATGTGTTGGTTCGACTTGGTCAAGCTTTGTGCAGAATACTTCCCCATTTTTTTTTAGGGTAATTGTTGCGGTATTATCAGAAATATTTCCTCTTCGTATTAATGTTACAGGCATACCCGCTTCATTAAAA
>CAKMZU010000092.1:7709-8326 GCA_929200485.1 uncultured Gammaproteobacteria bacterium
AAATTTAAGCCATTAATAAGTCAATTTGTCGTATAATTTATAGGATTTTTTGATGTGCTTTCTAGCTTTAAGGTCAATTGATGAACTAAACACTGCTAATTCTATCACACGAAAAAATATTACTTTTCCATTATACGCGCATTTGCGATAGGTGTCTTATGACCACAGAAACTGCCACTGAAAAAAAGAGCTTAAAAGCTTTTTTTGAACCAAGGGTCTTGGCCTTGTTTTTTTTAGGTATTTCTGCAGGTATTCCTTTGTTGCTTATTTTTTCATCTCTTTCGCTGTGGTTGCGTGAGGCAGGCATTGATCGGAGTACAGTCACTTTTTTTAGCTGGGCTGCCTTGGCATTTTCATTTAAATTTGTCTGGGCGCCGGTTGTTGGGGTATTACCGATTCCGATGTTTACACGTTTATTAGGGCAACGTAGAAGCTGGTTGTTATTGTCGCAAACTGCCATTGTGCTCTCTATTGTGAGCATGGCAAGCATTAATCCAGCATTAGATGGTAATGTGTTGATATTGATGGCGGCAGCTGCAATTGCTTTGGGGTTTTCTGCCGCGACTCAGGATATTGTTATTGATGCTTTCCGTATTGAAACGGCACCAAAAGAGTAT
>CAKMZU010000092.1:8336-9140 GCA_929200485.1 uncultured Gammaproteobacteria bacterium
CATTACTCTCGTCGATGTATATTGCCGGTTACCGTGTGGGTATGTTGATTTCTGGCGCGGGCGCTTTGTACCTGGCTGCTTTTTTCGGATCAAGTCCAGAGAGCTATTCTTACGACGCTTGGCGGTTAACCTATTTTTGCATAGCTGGCTCTGTGTTTATTGGTATAACCACAACGCTGCTAATACGAGAACCAGTATCGACCGGCCAAGAAGCGAAGCGATCTTTATTTTCAAGCCAGAGTTATCTGAGGTTTTTCATTTTCTTTCTAATTTCGGTGGCAGTTTTTATTCTGTGTTTCTGGTTTTCAGGTATTCTCATTGAGCCCTTTGTTAATGCGGTTTTTGATGTGCTAAAAAATAAACCGTTGGCTCAATTCAGTAGTGGGGTAATTCAACTTTTCCTTACCCTTATCGTTGTCATTGTTGTATATAAATTATTTGTTAAATGTCACTGGGTGGATAAAAAATTGGTTAAGGCTTCTTATGTTGCTCCTATCCAGGATTTTTTTGACAGGTTCAGTATCCGACAAGTCATATTAATTCTTTTATTAATTGCCTTATATCGAATTTCAGACATTGTACTTGGCGTTGTTTCAAATTTGTTTTATCAGGATATGGGGTTTACTAAAATTGAAATTGCTAATGTGGTTAAAGTGTTTGGATTGATTATGACACTTTTAGGTGGCTTTTTAGGGGGGGCAGTTGCCTTGCGTTATGGCGTCATTAAATCCCTTTTTATTGGTGCGCTAGCTACGGTTATAACCAACTTGCTTTTTATGCTGATGGCTGAGCGAGGTCACGATG
>CAKMZU010000092.1:9150-10573 GCA_929200485.1 uncultured Gammaproteobacteria bacterium
GTCACGATGTCTTGTTATTTTATATGGTGATTTCGGCGGATAATTTGGCTGGAGGATTTGCAGGCGCAGCGTTTGTTGCTTATTTATCCAGTCTGGTTAATTTATCATTTACAGCATCACAATACGCAATATTCAGCTCATTAATGACCTTGTTTCCAAAAATTTTAGCGGGGTTTAGCGGGACATTAGTCGATATGATGGGTTATTCGACCTTCTTCTTATTTGCTTCAATCATTGGTTTGCCAGTGCTTGTTGTGATTTATCTTATTCGAGATATTGATTGTGATGAAACTTCATGACTATAATCGTGACAGTTTAATGTATTGGAGTTGCTGATGGGCGTTTCAGCCAAATTGAGTGATGCAGGTGACGAACTGACATTGTTTATTGAGGGGCGGTTTGATTTTAGTTTGCATCAAGCTTTTCGTGATGCTTATCAAGGGTTTGAGAGTACCCCTGAGACTTATACACTGGATATGTCAGGTGCAACCTATCTCGATAGTTCCGCTTTGGGCATGTTGTTGATTTTGAGAGATTTTGCTGGTGGTGATCAGTCGGCTATTCAAATTGTTAACTGCAATGATGATGTAAAAAAAATTTTAACGATTTCTAATTTTGGCCAGTTGTTTGATATTCATTGAACGACAATTTTCTTATACTGCTACTCAGATTTAACCGGTTGTCGAACAAAGGTATGTTTTTATAACACCCTTCAGATAGAACTTTTTTAACAAGCTCAGAATCGATCGGTTATCTGCTGTCGCATTCATCTGGAGCTATGCCTCCAGATGCTTGCATAAACCCTCGAAGGTTTTCAATACGTATAGTAGTTGTCTTTCTCACAGGTAAATATGCTAATGGTAAGAAAGCCTCTTAAGGTTCTTATTGCGGAAGACAGTAATGCAGATCGTCTCCTACTTCAGGCAATCATACGAAATCAAGGCTATGAAACCGTTTTAGCCAAGGATGGTAGCGAGGCTATAGCCTCGTTTGAACAAGAGCGACCAGATATCGTGCTTCTTGATGCATTAATGCCAAATGTTGATGGGTTTGAAACTGCAAAATATATCAAAGAGCATAGTGGTGATGATTTTATTCCCATTATATTTTTAACCTCCCTGAACGAAACCGAATCCTTAGCAAGTTGCCTAAATGCAGGAGGCGATGATTTTTTAACCAAGCCTTATAACCCTATTATTTTGAGAGCCAAGATTAATGCGTTCATGCGAATGGTTAAAATGCATGTCACCCTACAAAAACAACGAGATCAGATTGCGGATAACAACCTTCGATTAATTCGTGAACAGGAGGTGGCAAAGTCTACTTTCGATAAAATTGCGCACGAAGGCTCTTTGCAAGCCGACAATATTCAGTATCAGTTGTCACCGTTAGCCATTTTTAACGGCGATGTACTACTTGGAGC
>CAKMZU010000092.1:10583-10891 GCA_929200485.1 uncultured Gammaproteobacteria bacterium
CCTAATGGTAACTTAATTGTTATTTTAGGTGATTTTACTGGCCATGGGCTTTCTGCAGCCATGGGAGCGATTCCTTTATCGCAAGCTTTTTACTCTATGGTGGGTAAGGGTTTTAATATTAAAGAAATTGTTTATGAGTTAAATAAAAAGTTAAAAGACATTTTACCCGTTGGTATTTTTTGTTGTGCAACGATTGTAGATTTTAATTTTGTTAAACAGCAAATAGAAATATGGAATGGTGGTTTACCTGATAACGTTATTTATAGAAAATCTGGTGAGATTGAAAAATTGCCAGCACAACACTTGCC
>CAKMZU010000093.1:0-1897 GCA_929200485.1 uncultured Gammaproteobacteria bacterium
AAGTTCATCAAGTTCATCAAGTTCATCAAGTTCATCAAGTTCATCAAGTTCATCAAGTTCATCAGGTTCATCAGGTTCACCAAATTCACCAGAGCAGGGTTTGTCACTGTCGCCTATATATAGGTACGTTTTTTTTTTTGATTTCCTAACAAGGTTTACTAATTCTAATATTGGAAATATGTCATAACACCGCCTTTGAGAGAGAGAGCATGCATCTACAATCTCATCAATATCAAATGTATTTTTTCTCTGGCTGGCCATGAAAGCTATGATATTTTTTGTGGAAGTCTTCAATGCTGCCTCCTTTGATCTCTGGCTAGCATGATTAATATCGATCAATCCAGCACCCTCCAATACATTTACTACATCATATATACGCCTTTTTTTAATCTGAGAATTATACTTTTTGGGAGTTGCTAGTTCAGGGTTTTTCAATATTTTTTTAGTTAGGGTGATTATAGGCTTTTCTTTTTTTGGCGTCTTTTTAGCTTTCATGCAGTACCCATTCATCGTAAATAGAAGTAATAATATTAGTGTTAGATTTAAGGTCGGCATATATAACTTTGTCGTTTTTTAGATCATATAGCAAAGACAAGTAGAGAGAAAAATAGTTCACAGAACATTCTAGCCTATTCAAATCAGTGGGTCTTCAGTTGATGTTGGATAAATATCAACATCATATTTGCTTTGAGATTAATGCAGAATACACCCGTTTTTTGTGGTCGGATATCGAAGGGGTAAGTTGACAGGTTTAACGCAATCGAAAAAATGGGGGTATCAATCAAAGTGAAGAAAAATTTGCATGAAGAGGTGCTATATCTGTCCGTCAATAAACAGTGTTAATATGGTGTCATCAGAATGGGCTAAAAGAGGTGATGATCAGTCATTAAACTCTTAAAAACAGCATTCAATCACTAAGGCAAATAAGGATTTAAGCCATTATCACTCGATTTTTTCTATTTCCTGGTATTTTACTTTACGCCATTACTCAATGAATTCATTCAACTTTGTTAGATGATATTTTTGATATAGCTCAATGATGGTAAAGAGGTCTGACTGATCGAGTTTGCAGGGTAAGTCTACCTGATCAGAAAATTTACCAGATCAATGAGGAGGGGTTCGTCTCTATCGATATTAAATCGGCCCATCAGGCTATTTAATTTATAAGGAAAAATCGAATATTCTGTCAGTAAATGCTAATAATTTGCTTAAGCGATTGGATAAAAAATGTTTTAGCTTGTCTAAGCATATACACGCTGTCTTTTTCAGGCAATTTAATGAATCAAGCATCGAAAATACTGCCTGATATATCTGCCAGTATTGTGATTTTTCTCATTGCTCTTCCATTCTGTTTAGGCATTCCTTTATCGCTGGGACTGCCTATCTCCTCAGGTGTTATTGCAGGCATTGTAGGGGGGATAGTAGTTGGTATGGCTAGTGATTCACCCGTTGGTGTGACAGGTCCAGGTGCGGGGCTTGCTTTAGTGATTTTGGATAGTATGACGATTCTTGGAAGCTTTGAGGCAACTCAGGTTGCTATAATTATTGCAGGTTTTTTACAAGTGGTATTAGGTTTCTTGTCAGCAGGTTATCTTGCAGGCTATTTTCCTTCTTGTGTTGTTAAAGGCATGCTGTCGGGCGTTGGCATTGTGCTTTTTATTAAACAATTGCCATTCATGCTGGGAATTGATTTGGAGCACCAGAGTTTAGTTGAGTTTTTTGATTTGACAGGCATCAATGTCTTTAACGGGATATATTTTTTATTTCAGCAGGTGGACAAAGGTGTTGTTTGTATCAGTATTGCCTCACTTGTTGTTTACTTTTTGTGGGAGATGATCGTTCGTTCAGTATTTCGCAAGCTGCAAATAATTCCTTCTTCTTTGGTGGTAATCGTCAT
>CAKMZU010000093.1:1907-2399 GCA_929200485.1 uncultured Gammaproteobacteria bacterium
TATTTTGATTACGTCCCTCATTTATCTTTAGATGAAACTGAAAAAGTTAGTGTACCTGTTCTGAATAGTTTCAATATGTTAATGCAAAGCTTGCCGAAGCCTGCATTGTCAGCCTGGTTAGACCCTCAGGTTTATATTTGTGGATTATTAATAGCCATTGTAGGCACTATGGGAACCCTGTTAAGTGCTGAAGCAATGGGTAAACAGGCTATTCAATTTAGAAACACCCCGTTGAATAGAGAATTGAAAGCACAGGGGCTTGGTAACATTGTTTGCGGATTTTTGGGCGGTCTGCCTATTTCTCAAGGTATTGTTTGTAGTTCTGGTAATTACCAGGCGGGTGCGACAAGTAAATTATCAACGCTGATGCATGGGGTTTTACTCTTGTCTTGCCTACTATGGATTCCTGCTTTTTTGAATTTAATTCCTTTGGCATCTTTATCTGTGGTTATTTTTATCATTGGAATTAAATTAATGAATTTACCTGTTTGT
>CAKMZU010000093.1:2409-3205 GCA_929200485.1 uncultured Gammaproteobacteria bacterium
TTTAAGTTATAGAAATCAGGGTTTTAATCAATGGATACCATTTTACGCAACACTTTTAAGTATTGCATTTTTTGGTTTCTTATTGGGGATAATCGCAGGCCTTGTTGTGGCTCTAATTCTGATATTAAAAGAAGACTTAGAGATGGATTTTCAATCGATAGAAAAGCATGATCAAATTAAAACCATTAAATTGGCTGAGCATGTCAGCTTTCTTAATAAAGTCGCTATTCAGAGGGCGCTTGATAAACTTCAAAAAGGGGTGTGCTGTGAGATTGATGCTGAATCGACACAATTTCTTCATCCTGATGTCAAAGAGATATTCCAAGTGTTTAAAGTAACCGCAAAAGGTCGAGATATTCAATTAATTTTTAAAGGGATGACAATTGATGAATATCATGAACTAAAATAAACAGTTAATTTTTTATTTTAAGCAGGTGTTGTTGAGTAAAGACCAGCGCAATGCCAGATAATGTTGAACCAATGTAGGCTGTTAGTAAATAGGGTGATTGCCAGATATCGATTAATAAAACGATACTGGTGAGTAATATTGGCCAGGAGGCCAAGTGGTAAGTTTTGGCAATAGGGTAAGTTTTGCTGATTGCTATGTACGCCAGAAGACCTAAATTAATACAAGATATACCACTGATGATTAAATGTGATGCCAAATAAAAATGACAAATATGGGAGACAGCGCTTAAAAACAACATGGCAACAATAAAAAATCCTTTTCCTTCATTCATTTCTACCTGCCAGCCAAGATAAATAAACGGAACCAATCCGATAATGATTTCAAACC
>CAKMZU010000093.1:3215-9285 GCA_929200485.1 uncultured Gammaproteobacteria bacterium
AAACCAGTCAAAGTGAAGAAAGATTGGCGTGAAGAGGCGCCATAAATGCCCATCAACAAAAATATTTAATATGGTGTCAACAGAATTGGGTAACACAGGTGATGACAAGTCATTAAACTCTTGAAAAGTTAAAAGAGAAATAAAACGCCACTCATTAAATAACGAATAATAAAAACAAAAGACACAAATAATGGTAATGAGCAGACAAACACAGCCATCAGTCAGCAAGGTATATAAGGATTTAAGCCATTGCCATTGGTCTTTTTCTATTTCCTGATATTTGGCTTTACGCCATTGCTCAATGAATTCATTCGCCTCTGATAGATGGTTTTTTTGATATAGCTCAATGATAGTAGTGATGTCTGACTGGTCGAGTTTGTAGGGTAAGTCTACCTGATTGAAATAATTTACTAGATCAATGAGGAGGGGTTCGTCTCTATCGATATTAAATCGACCCAACAAGAAGCCGGGCTTCATGGGTGAATTCCATGAGCAACAGGTGAGTTAACGAACCATTTAAAAACAATGAAATTAAAAAGAGGGTAACCTCGTTGCAACCAGCCGATTGGTATCAAGTCCCTGATCTCCCAAATGGTAGCGATAGGCAACAAGTTTGCCGCCGTTGACTGCTGAGTAGTCCAGGCAGGCGATATTTTTACTGACTAACGCGAGTTCGCCCTGCAGCCAATAATGGCCGACAAATAATGGCTTTTCCTTTGATGAATAATAGATCAATTTTTGGAAATCGGAAGGTGAAATAGCTTTAGTTGCCAAGGGTTCAGGAAGTGGTGCTGGCTGAAAGGCAATTTCTTGATAGGTTTCTGGTTGCGTTTCTCCCCAAAATTTCACACGGAAGCTTTTTCGAACGACACCATCAACGCCTTTAATTTCAATGCCATCTGGGCAGGGTAAATTTAACCCGCGAGTTAATCGATTAATTGTGTCAGACGCCGTTTTATCGCCTGCTAACCAGTCGCTGAGAAAATCCGGGTTAAGCTTAGTGCTCTGATAGTGGGTTTTATACCAGTCAATAAGTTGTTGATCCCATAAGGCATGGACCACCCGAAATTCTCCTAAATCAGCGAACAAAGGCAATTGATGAAACCAGTGCAGGTATTTATCGAGCAGGTCTGGGGAATCCTTTAATGCAGCTACTGTTAATTTGACTTGTTTTTGAATGCTTGAGTGGATAAATGGTTTAGGAAGTTTGTCGGGATTCAGGTAATAAAGCAGGGCGCATAATTCATGATTGCCTGCAATTGCCAAGGCATCAAATTCGGTTACACACGCGTAGACAATGCTCAAGGTTTCTTTTATTTCTGGCCCGCGATCAATAAAGTCACCTAAAAAAACCAGGCGTCTGCGGTTATTTGGGTAGGCAAAGCCTTCACCTACCGACTTATAGCCTAGCTTGAGTAATAAACTTTTTAGTGCGCCAGCACAGCCGTGAATGTCACCAATAATGTCGTAACCCTCAAGTGGGTCTGACCTTAGTTGTTCAATCGACAAGTTTTTTACCCCAGTTAAGCTTCGAGCGGCACACCTCGTAAAAGTTATAATCTAAAGGGTGTAGCATGGTTAATTTCAGCGGTTTCTTGAAAATGTATATGCAATCTCCAGGCCGAGTTTTTAATGCAATATGCCCGTCACAGGAAACAATGGGAGATACTTCACCAGAGGATACGATAACAATTTTTATTTCGCTATTCCCATCGATCACAATAGGACGGCTTGAAAGGCTATGAGGGAACATGGGTACCAGTGCTAACGCATCAAGTTTAGGATGCATGATAGGCCCACCCCCAGAGAGAGAGTAAGCAGTCGAGCCTGTTGGTGTTGATACAATGATGCCATCAGATCGTTCAGAATAAACGAATTGACCTTCAATGTAGGTTTCAAATTCTATCATCTTGGCCACTTCGCCTGAACTGACAACAACATCATTAAATGCACTGCCTTGACCAATGGGTTCGCCATCGCGTTTAATCACAACATCTAATAGAAATCGCTTTTCTACAACATATTTTCCTGCTAAAACTTCATCAATTTTTTTGGCAATTTCGTTTGGAGAGATGTCAGTTAAAAATCCTAAACCCCCTCTGTTGATACCAATAACCGGGACTGTGTGACGAGCGAGATCACGCGCAGCACCTAACATCGAACCATCACCACCGACAACAATGACCAGATCGCAAATTTCACCAATCAATTTACGTGTGGTTACCTGAAGTCCATGATTGGGCAAAATATGGGCAATTTCTTTTTCTAAAATGACAGTGAGATGTCTTTCAATCAGAATATCTTTGAGCGCTTTGACTGAATCAATAACAAATTGGTTTCCGACGCGGCCAATAATGCCGATATTTCGAAATTGATTATCCATTAATACCCCTTAGTACTTTGCAAGTCTTTGAATTTTTTCAATAAGGCTAGACCTGCCTTGTAAGCCTCCTGTATGGAGACAAAGAAGTCGACTCCCTCCCTTGAAAAAGCCTTTATCTGCTAGGTCATTAATAGCATAAAGCATTTTGGCGGTATAAATGGGGTCGAGTAATAAATCATTTTGTTGCTCAAATTCTAACATAAATCGAGCTAATTCGGGTTTTACTTTGGCAAAACCACCAAAGGTATAATCGTCAATGATGGTCAAGCGTTTAGCTTGATCCATTGAAATCCATGCCTTACAGCGATTGTCGATTGTATTTTTATCCTTTACTGCAGCAATGCCAATAAACTCTGTTTCATTGAATAAAGAAGGGTAGGCTGTGGAGGCTCTCATGCACCCTGCGAGTGTCGTTCCAGTGCCTGCACTTGAGATGAAATAGTCGATTTGATCTTTTAACGTTAAGTGAATTTGCTGTAAAAGCCACGAAAAGCCGTCGGTTGCGCGTGGATCAGCTCCGCCCTCAGGGATTATTAATGCAGTAGGAAACTGACATTGCAGTGACTTATTGATTTCAGTGGAAGATTTTAATTGATAGTGTTTAGGTGGCCATTTTTCTATATGCATGCCCATGGCTCTTATATCACTCAGCGTCTTTGATTCTGGTTGGTTTTCATAGCAACGAACAATACCAATAGTGGGTAAGCCAAGTTCTTTCCCTGCGAATGCCAGTGCATGGAGATGATTGGAGTGCATGCCGCCAAAGCTGAGTAATGCTTGTTTACCTTCTTTTTTGGCTTGTTCAATGAAAGGTAATAATTTATAAATCTTATTGCCAGAGAGGGTGGGGTGTATTTTATCCAAACGAGCACATTGGACTTTTATCTTATTTGATGAGGGTAAAATAAGATTATGTAATTCAATAGGTTTAGCGATTAGTGTGTGAAGAGGATTGATGAAAGAGCGCTCATAAAACATAAAGAAAAATAATGATACCAAAAATTATCTGGCATAAAAAAAGCCTCATGGTGAGGCTTTGATTAAGAAGAACTCAGGATTATTCAAAAGTATTGAGCGGTTTACCCGTATTAGGCCAGATGATTGGTATTTCGGAAGAGAATGGCTGTTCGATAAAAAGGGTATCTAGCTTCACATTCTCAGAAAGATTTAAAGAAAGTAATCCACTGTTATTGAGAGACAGAAAGGTAAGCTCAGTGTTTTGACTAAAGTCATAGCCCACACCAAGAGAACCCATTAGGAAAACAGCCGATAATTTTGTGTTTTTACTAAAATCTATTTGACTTTGGTTACCGTTATTATACCAATTGACATTATCCGTGTGGCTTAAGGTCAAGGATGTTAAGTTAACTAATTCTGCTAGATCAAAGGGAACCAGCTTCGTATAGTAGAATACGAGACTGTCGAGATTTTCAGGTTTAGCTAATTTTAGCTGATCGGGGTAGCTGACATGCGAGTACATGTATCTAAGATAGTTAAGATTAGGGTTACTGGAAAAATCAAGTTTTGTGTAGTTGGATGCTGATATGGAAAAGCTTTTCAGATTTTTCAGATTTGAGAGTTCTATTTCGTCCAGGAGGAGCCAGTGTGAATGAAAATCTTCTAAAAGAATATTCGTTGAAAAATCCAGTGTTTTAATACCATAGAACCATTCAAGCCTGATTTTTTTTAGGTTGACATTATTTTTCAAATCCAGCGTTAACAACCCAATATCTCCAGCAGGCGCAATGTATCTACCCGTTGATGTATCGCGGGTAGCATGTGGCTCTTTGTAACTTTGGCCAAAATCAATTTCATTAACATTCACAAAGTGGTGAAGGCCTTCAGTTGAATCAAATCTGTCAGCACCGGTATGGCAATAAAGGCGAGTGACAGAACTAATTTTTGTTGTTAACAGGTAAGGAGAATATTCTGCGCGTAAGCAGTCAATAAACGCATTGTCATACAGGTTGATAACCTCACCAACAGTAATATCATCAATACACTTTACGTTTAATCCGTCTACAGTTACGTCTTCGAAGTGGACGGGGTTTTTAATGTAGCAGATTTTATTATCATCTAAAGAGGTAACAATTAAGTCAATCGGTGTATTCTTATCCACAATGATTTCAAAGTTGTTGTCACCTGCATCTGGGCCAAGGGGATATTCTTGCCCATTGATCGTTACTTTTACATTAACGTCTGTATTTTCCAGGTTGCCAGAGATACGTTTTTGGTCATCAGAGACAGGCGTTAATGGTTCGGTTGTGTCACCTCCTGAGGAAGGGTCGCCGCTAGTGGGAGTGCCGCCATCTGATATGCCGGTTGTTGAGTCGTCAGTGCTATCGACAGGGTCAACGATTGTTTTCGTACCACCAAAGTTATCACCTGACTTATTGCCGTCATCGGTTTCACTGGTGTCTTCAGGGGTAGTTGTATCCTCTTCCGGGGCAGTATCTGTTTCATCACCAACTGATTCAATAGTGTCATCTGTGGATGTTTTTGATGATTTACCACAACTTACCATTGTTATCGATAAGCTTAACACCATGCATATTAATAAAAATTTGTTTAACATAATGGCCTCGGAACTTTCGCCTTTTCTTAGTGAAATCTGTTGTTTGTAATAGGTTTTTTTATTTCTGAATTAAATTTCACTGTGTTTCTTGTTGTGTCAAAAGGGTTTGAAAATAAGCAATTTATAATAACTATAGTATTTGCTTTTTTTTATGCGTACTCGAGGCATTAATAAATAGCTATAAAGACATGTTTATGAGGGCTCTGGTACTTCGTTTCACAGCATTTGTCTGGTTCGAAAGGTGGTTAACGTTAACAGGTGTTAAGATTTTTGGATAGAAACCTGTAAAAAACAGGTTTCTGATGATGAAATACCCGTTAAAACTCGCTGATATCCCATGACATGATAGATGCTTTACCTGCCTGAATATCTTCGGCATGCATTTGTATTTGAGGGTGGAAATAACGAAAGAAATGTTCAGCAGCTTTGTGTTTAGCTTGATAAAAGCTTGCAGAATACTGCGGGCTGTTGGTTTCTGCTTCTTTCGCTACTCTATCGAGTTTTACCCAAAAGACGCTAAGCGTAGTTAATGCGAATAATTTCAATAGTGGAGTAGCGGCTTGTGTCGCTTCTTCAGGATCTTGCAGGGCATTATTACCTATCCAGGATAAAACGCCTTCAAGGGTTTTTAACGCCTCGCGAGCTTTGTCGATATATTTTGCTTCTCCGCCTTCACCCAGCATCTCATTCATGGCCTGAAGGTAGGTTTGTGGCAAGCGGCCACCTTTGATGAGTAATTTTCTTCCAGCAAGATCCAGTGATTGAATGCCGTTTGTCCCTTCGTAAATCCGAGAGATTCGAGAATCACGAACAAGTTGCTCAATACCCCACTCCCGAGTAAAGCCTGCGCCACCCATCAATTGCAATCCTTGATCTATCGATTGATAGCCTTCATCGGTTAAATACGCTTTAACGATGGGGGTCATCAATTGAACCAGATCGTCCGCAAGGTCTCTTTTCTTAGGGTCGGGGTCTTTTAAGCTGATGTCTAATTGTTTTCCTACCCAGTACGCCATAGCTCTTGAGCCAATAATAAAGGTTTTTTGATAGGCGAGCATTCGTCTGACATCGGCATGAACGATGATAGGATCCGCTTTTTGGTCTGGATTTTG
>CAKMZU010000093.1:9295-10869 GCA_929200485.1 uncultured Gammaproteobacteria bacterium
TGGATTTTGCGGTCCTGTAATTGATCGGCTTTGTATGCGTTCTTTGGCAAATCCAAGGCTGATTTGATAAGCAGCTTCTGCTGATCCGAGTCCTTGTAGACCTACCATTAAGCGCGCGGCATTCATCATGGTAAACATACATTTCAAGCCTTCGTTTTCACGGCCGATAAGAAAACCTTTGGCATTTTCAAAATTCATGACGCAGGTTGAGGAACCTTTGATGCCCATTTTGTGTTCAATACCGCCGCAAAAGGCTGTGTTTCTAGTATTGTCATCTAAAAATTTCGGTACAAGAAACAAAGAGATGCCTTTAGAGGTGTCTGGTGCGTCAGGAAGTTTGGCTAAGACTAAATGAAGGATGTTGTCCGTTAAATCATGCTCGCCGCCAGTAATCCATATTTTGGTGCCGGTGATTTCGTACGACCCGTCTCCTTTAGGGACAGCTCTAGTGGAAATTAACGACAAATCTGTCCCGCACTGGGGTTCAGTTAAGCACATTGTGCCGCTCCATTCGCCGCTGATCAGCTTGGGCAAATATTTTTCCTGCAGTTCAGGGGTGGCATGTTCGGTTAATGCATCAATTGATCCGTGGCTTAATCCAGGATACATAGCTAGAGATGTGTTTGAGCTCGTTGCCAGCTCATCGGTACATAATTTGAGTATTTTAGGTAACCCTTGTCCACCAAATTCTGTGGGGGCTGTTAACCCAATCCAGCCGCCTGCTGCAAAGGATTTGTAACTTTCCTTGAAGCCTTTTGGGGTTGAGACGGTTTTTGTCGACGGGTCATATTGGCATTCTTCTAGATCACCAGAAAAATTAAGAGGTGCGAAACTGCCTTCGGTAATTTTTGCGGCTTCTTCAAGGATGGCAGAGATGAGTTCTTCGCTGGCCTCACTGTAGTCATCAATTTGTTGTAAGTCTTGCACTTTTAAAACATCAAAGAGCAAAAATTTGATTTCTTCAATGGGGACTTTGTATGCTTGCATGATGTACTCCGAAGATTAATTCCGACCATAAAAACAATATTTTTTCGGCTATTGCTTAAATAGCAACAGGTTTGACTTACTGAATAAAGCGTTTATATCAACAGCTGATGACGTTTTAAGTACAGCCCAAAAGTTTTTTGTCTGTTTTTGTTTGTATTCGTTCAAATCGGCCAAGGTTTTTAACTGTGATTGGCCTTCTTAATATAAAAACGTTAAGTGCAGTGTGTTGAATTTAACGGTCAATACCCTCCAATAAATTGATGTAATGAGTATAAAAAGTTTAACGGATTTTTTATTGATGTCACGCACTATTCAGTGATGAATCAATACAAATAGAAATATCAATGAGGGCATATTAATTCAACCCACTGGTAAAGTGGCTTTGCTCTATTTAAATACAACAAGTTATGTTGGGGCGAATAATCAGATTTTAGTATACATGTAAATAAAAATGGGGCTGTGATTAAAATGTAACGCATTATTTTTTAATAAGTATTATATAGCTTCGGTTGAAAGGTAAGTAACTGTTATCTAAAGTGGACCCCATTGTCGAGACAATAATTTAATATTTTAAGATATTGCTTCTG
>CAKMZU010000094.1:0-5024 GCA_929200485.1 uncultured Gammaproteobacteria bacterium
ACCCCCTTGAATAAGAGAATCAAGAAGGGGGAGATTTAGAGGCAGGGTTACTCAGGTAATAGGCTGTTTAAATGCTCGATAGTTTCAACGTATTCCATTAACAGTCTTGCAACAACGTCACGAGAGCGCTCAACGGTATTGATTTGACCAACAACCTGACCGACAGGGTTGAATGCAACCTTCTGACACTCACCCTTTGCAGCGTATTTGTGTGTGCGACGTATAGCATCAGCAGTGACCAGGCCTTGAAGAGGCATACCCAGAGGATCTGGATTGCCTTCAGCAGCCCAGGCGTCTGTCCACTCGTTTCTCAACATACGGCAAGGCTTGCCAGTCCAGCTGCGTGAACGAACAGTGTCTTCTTCTGTTGCGTCAAAGTATGATTGCTTTTGTGCAGGCTCAGCTTCAGCTTCTTCAACCGCTAACCATAAAGATCCGGTCCAAACGCCAGCTGCGCCCATGCCCATAGCAGCAGCGACTTGACGACCATTACCCACACCACCAGCGGCAAGTACAGGGGTTTCAACTGCATCGATGATTTGTGGCCAAAGTACCATAGAGCCCACTTCACCGGTGTGACCACCGCCTTCAGTCCCTTGAGCGATAATGAAATCCAGGCCTGCTTTTTCGTGCTGTTTTGCCTGTTTTACTTTACCGCATAGTGCGCCGACTAAACGGCCAGAGTCTTGGATACGTTTTACGATATCTTCTGGAGGCGTACCGAGTGCGTTGGCAATCAATTTACAGTTTGGACGTGTTAAGGCTTCATCAACTAAAAGAGTCGCAATGGCTTCGTTCCAGCCTAAAAGGCCCATTTCATCATCGGCATCTGGCCACTCTGGCACACCATGATCTGCCAATAACTTAGCGGCAAATTCGTGATGCTCATCTGGAACCATGCCCTTAAGCATTTCTTCAAGCTTCTCTGGGTCCATTTCACCCATCCCTTCGTATTTTTGAGGGATGACGATGTCGACACCATAAGGTAAGTCACCAATGTGGTCATCAATCCAGTCCAGTTCAGCTTTTAATTGCTCCGGAGTAAAGCCGACCGCACCTAAGACACCGATGCCGCCAGCTTTACTGACTTCAACAACGACATCACGACAGTGTGTGAATGCAAAGATAGGAACTTCAATACCGAGTTTTTTGGCGAGTTCTGAACGCATAATGTTGTCCTTTCTTAAGTTAAGGAATTATCAGCCTTAAGTATGCAGGGGACTGCATGTGGTTTAAATGGTCTATTTGCATCAACCATTAAACAAAATCGATCAGCTTTTATGGATGGCTCCACAAAGAAAATCATTTAGTTTTAGGGAAAAAACAAGTACATTTATCTATCGGTCAAATAATAACGTTAATTGCGCTCTTCTTGTATAGGAATTTTTAATGAAAGTCACGGTTTTTGGCTCGGGTTACGTCGGCTTGGTTACAGGTGCATGTCTTGCGGATGTTGGCAATCACGTGGTTTGTGTCGATATTGATGAAGCCAAAGTTGAGAAGCTTACCAAAGGGGAAGTGCCCATTTATGAACCTGGCCTTGATCGTTTGATTATTGAAACCCAGCACCAGGGGCATCTGAAATTTACGCCTGACGAAAAATCTGCATTTGAGCATGCAAATATAATCTTTATTGCCGTAGGCACGCCACCACAAGAAGATGGTTCAGCTGATCTTCAGTATGTTTTAGCGGTGGCTGGTACTATTGGTCAATATATGAATGACTATAAGGTCATCGTAGGAAAATCGACAGTACCCGTGGGGACCTGCGATCAAATTGAACGTAAAGTGGCAGAAGAATTAGCTAAAAGACAATCCGATCTGACCTTTTCTGTGGTATCAAATCCAGAATTTTTAAAAGAGGGCAGTGCAATAGAAGATTTTCTTAAGCCCGATCGAATTGTTGTTGGCACACAAGATACTAAAGCAAAATCCATGATGGGCGAACTTTATGCACCGTTTAATCGTAAACATAATCGTGTGCTATTTATGGATCGACGCTCCTCTGAGCTAACCAAATATGCAGCCAATGCGATGCTTGCGACTAAAATCAGTTTTATTAATGAGATTTCAAATATCGCCGAGCGAGTGGGTGCAGATATTGAACAGGTCAGGCATGGCATAGGCTCAGACCCACGGATAGGCTATCAGTTTATTTACCCTGGCTGTGGATATGGCGGTTCTTGCTTCCCAAAAGATGTCAAAGCATTAAGACAAACAGCACGTAAATATGATTATCAGGCAAATCTTTTGGATGCTGTTGAAAACGTTAATGCCAAGCAGAAAGAGAACTTATTTGAGAAAGTGTCTCATTTCTATAAAGCCGATTTAAAAGGCAAAACCTTTGCACTTTGGGGGCTATCTTTTAAGCCACAAACGGATGATATGCGAGAAGCATCAAGTCTTGTGTTGATGGATGCATTATTTGCTGCTGGCGCAAAGGTACAAGCCTATGATCCGGCTGCAATGGATGTAACGCAATCGCTATATCCAGATCAATCATTATTAACCCTTACAGGGACAAAAGAGGCAGCGCTGCGTGATGCTGATGCACTCATCATTTGTACTGAATGGAAGAATTTCCGCTCACCGGACTTTGGCTTGATTAAGTCACAAGTTGCCGATAAAGTCATTTTCGATGGTCGCAATTTATATGATCCAGAAACCCTGGCGGACAAAGGGGTGAAGTATTTCGGCGTTGGTCGAGGATTATCTCTTAATATATGAACACGTAATATATTAGTCATACAACCATTAACTGTTTTGCGTAGGGCGTATTAATAAACGCCTTTTACGTTTATTTAGCGAAAAAGGAGAGGGAATCTCAATGAGTGACTCAGTGGATGAAAAAGTAACAAATCTAAATAACAAAGGCGATGCAAAAGCTGATGCTATCGCTATTATTGTTCTGTTGACCGTTTCGGTGACTACGGTCGTTTTTTGGCTGTCAGGTTTGTCCTGATATGCATATAATTTATGGGGTGGCATGTTATTCGTTCTAAGGTGATCAATATCGCCCCATAAATTAGTCATTTTTATACTACCCTATTCAATCTAATGTGAATCTATTTACCTTTCCCCCTTTTTCGCCTATCTCAACAAATATGGCTTTAAGAATCTGATTGGATAATAGGTAACGTCTTAAAAATAAACCTTTACAGTTTTTGTAAATCCTTCAAATCAAAAATAGGCCACAGTGTTTGTTCATGGACCTACTATTTTAGGCTGTATTTAGCTTTGAGTTTAAAGCGCTATTTCTACTATTTCTATGAGGCGAGGTAAGTCAGGATTATAGGTAGAAGTCGATGCGTCAGTCTGTCTTGAAGATTTAATTACTTTCATAACTCCTTGAGTGGCATTAATTATTGAGGGCGTCGTCCTTGGTTTTTCGTCTGATTTATATTGTGTCATTGATTGATTTACCTGTTTTTCTTCTTGGGTTTCATTTTTTGTTGCTTCACCAGGGTTAAGAATAACGTATAGTTTTTTCTGTAAATTGTGGTTTTGTATTCGCGTTTTTTCAAGCATTGCTTCCTTTGTTGAGAGCTGTGTTTTTAGCATTTGTATTTCCCTTTCCCTTTCCCTGGCACTGAAGCCAGCTGTCCCAATAAGTGAACTATATGGAGGGGGAGGAGCGCAGCGATCTTGTAACAAACAATTTTCAAGAGGACGTCTTTGGTGGTTCATTGTTATATCCATTTGTATATCATTTCTATCTGCTAAGCCGAAGAGATAAAATAAATCTTTCATTGTTTTTAATCGGCCATTTTCTTCTAGAGCAATAATAAGTTGTAACCCCTTGCCCTTAGTTTCATCCTCATGAATTTGTTTTAAGGTGGCGTATTCTCCATCAGAAATGGTACCCTTCAAACCCAAGAGTATTTTGAGAAATTCGACATCTCCAATCTGCATTGCTTTTTTTGTCAGGTATTCTCTTGGATTTGTTAAAGAGATATTTCTCATCATTCCATATGAGTTGTTTGACAAGAAAAACACAAATTGCATGAAAGCTATTAAGAAGTTTCTAGGTATAAACATCTACTCTGCCTTGCATATGAGGTTGGCGCATAAATAAAAAAAACCTATGTAGGCACTGTTTTACATTGATAGACCAATCTAAACGCAAAGTGTTCGAATATTTTTTATAATAAGTTACGTTTGTCTTGTATTGACAGTGGTAGGGACGAGAAAAGAAAGAGAAAGCTACACTGGGTGTGCTGACATCATAATGGCTAACGGTCGCATATTAAGAATATATAAGATAAATATTTAGATCAGACAGATTGATTTATTCATGAACTTCTAGGGTGGTAAGTGTCAAACACGTCGGCAAATGCGCTGTCTGCTGAGCGGCCAGTTGTCGAATATTTTTCATTTCAAGCCATTGAAGATGAGAACAGATGCATTTATTTATATCGATTTTTCTAAGTTTTTTTGTGTTTTTGGTTGTCAATTCTGCTCAATCGATGAGGCAACGGACCATAGAAAATCCCGAGCGACCAGTAGAGTTTTTATTGAATTGGGTTGTTACAAAGATTGGAAGTCAAGGTGAAATGAACACATTTTTACGATCATTATATACATCGGAGAACTGCCCTACATCCTTTGCGAAGTGTTACAGTAAGTTTGATACGTCAAACGTACGTGTAAAAACTTCTCAATTACTTAATCTGTTGGAGTCTGGACTTGGGGAGGAGCTCCCCAAATTGTTAAAACATCATACATTTAATTTAGGTTTCCATATAAATGTACCCAACGATATAAAAAAAATACTCGACGATATTCCAGTCCTGGAGTCAATTCCTGAGAAGTCAAAACAGCAACAGCCAAGACGACAAATATCCTTTAAACCAAAAATACCTGTTAGAAAAGCTGAGGTGAGATACAATCAAGACTTTGATTCAGACAGAGGTACTTGCCCTGATATGTACCAAGTCGGGACTAATTCGTGGGTGAGGGAAGGTGTTGAATTTGGTATTCTTGGATTGCCATCAAATATTAGGGTAGTTCAGGAAACTGACGAC
>CAKMZU010000094.1:5034-8619 GCA_929200485.1 uncultured Gammaproteobacteria bacterium
ACTGACGACCCTGAAAAAGCTGAGTGGACAAGACAGTTGACAGATGAAGAGGTAGAGGAAAAAAGGTTGGTTAACTTTATGCCCTTAGTACATTCAAATAAAGAATCAGGCAAAAAAGACGATACCCTTGAAACTGATTGAAAAATCATCGGCAAACACGAAGAGGAATTAAGGCAGAACGACATTGTGAACAAATAAAAGCACAGAAACCAACACAAACAGCGCTAAAACAATCCCAGCTGCGGCATAATGCCAGAGCTTGTGACTGTAGTTCTGTGCATCATGGGCTTTGTCGCTTTTGACGCCGATAAAAGCCGCTAGAAAGAATGTGAGTATGTTTTTAAGACGTTTTAGCAATCCATTGCTCCTGTCCATTGTTGGTTTAAGGCAGGTTAGCTATCATAGCCTAAATTTGGACGAATCCATTTCTCAATTTCGTCGACAGATAGCTGTTTTCGAGAAGCCAAACGCTCAACTTGATCTTTCTCCACCTTTCCTACGGCAAAATATCTTGAATCAGGGTGTGCCAAATACCAACCACTGACAGAGGCCGCTGGCATCATGGCAAAATGATCTGTTAATGATACACCAATCGCTTCTTTGGCATTGAGCAGGTTGAACAGGGTCGCTTTTTCTGAATGATCAGGGCAGGCTGGGTAGCCCGGCGCTGGGCGAATGCCTTGATATTTTTCTTTGATCAGCTCTTCATTGCTTAAGTGTTCTGAATCAACATAGCCCCAATATTCCGTACGGACTTTTTGATGCATGTGTTCTGCTAACGATTCAGCCAGTCGATCAGCAATCGCCTTGATCATGATGGCATTGTAATCATCATTCTTGCTTTCAAAATCTTTGGCGATAGCTTCAGCGTTAATCCCTGTGGTAACAACAAAGCCGCCAATGTAGTCATTGCCGTACCCTTTAGGCTTTACAAAGTCAGCTAAAGAAAGGTTAGGTTTATCATCTGGTTTTTCTTCTTGCTGGCGCAGATGATGGAGCAGGGCTTTGGATTCTCCTGCCTCATCAAACAATTCAATATCATCATCATTGACTTGGTTAGCAGGCCAGAAGCCGATAACGGCTCTAGCCTCAAGCCAATTTTCTTCAATGATTTGATTGAGCATCGCTGTGGCATTATCAAACAGTTCTTTTGCTTCGCTGCCAACAATGGGGTCATTAAAGATTTTTGGGTATTTTCCTGAAAGTTCCCAAGATAAAAAGAAAGGGGTCCAGTCAATCGTCTCAACCAGCGTTTTTAAATCAATATCCTCAATTACGCGGCTGCCGATAAAGTTTGGTTTTGTTGGCTGGTAGTTTGACCAATCAATTTTTGCCTTATTCACAATGGCGTCAGCGTAGGCTAAACGCGGTTTTTGGCGGCGGTTTTTGGTGCGCTCTCGTACCTTGATATATTCTTCCTTGATTTCTTCATCAAAGGCAGGTTTAAGTGTGGGTGTGGTTAATCGTGTTGCAACTGATACAGAGCGAGAAGCATCAGGCACATAAACGATAAGGTTATTCTGATACTGCGGCTCAATTTTAACGGCGGTGTGCGCTTTTGACGTTGTTGCCCCGCCAATCATCAGCGGAATCTGAAAATCCAAACGTTGCATTTCTTTGGCGACATGCACCATTTCATCCAATGATGGTGTGATTAAGCCTGATAAGCCAATGATATCGACGGCTTCTTCTTCGGCCTTTTTTAAAATGTCTTCGCAAGCAACCATAACGCCCATATCAATGACTTCAAAGTTGTTACATTGAAGTACGACGCCAACGATGTTCTTGCCAATATCATGCACATCACCCTTAACGGTAGCCATCAGGATTTTGCCATTACTTTTTGCGGCGTCATCTTTTTGTTCTTCAATAAATGGCATTAAATAGGCAACGGCCTGTTTCATGACGCGTGCGCTTTTAACAACCTGAGGCAAGAACATTTTACCTGAGCCAAATAAATCACCAACGACATTCATGCCATCCATCAGAGGTCCTTCGATAACATCTAACGCACGGTCAGATTGTTGTCTTGCTTCCTCAGTATCTTCTTCAATATAGCTGGTGATGCCTTTTACCAGAGAGTGACTTAATCTCTCGTTAACCGTTAGCTCACGCCAGGCTTCACTTTTGGTATCCTGAACTTCGCCATCCCCTCGATATTTATCAGCGATGTCTAAAAGCTTTTCAGTGCCATCAGGGTGGCGGTTAAGGATAACGTCTTCAACCGCCTCTTTGAGCTCGGCTGGCAAATCATCATATACGGCCAATTGCCCCGCATTGACGATACCCATCGATAATCCGTTTTTAATGGCGTGATATAAAAAGACGGAATGGATGGCTTCTCGAACAGGGTTGTTGCCTCGGAATGAGAATGAAACATTACTCACTCCACCAGAAATTAGTGCATGGGGTAATTCGGTTTTGATGTATTCACAGCTATTAATAAAATCAACGGCATAGTTGTTATGCTCTTCAATTCCGGTAGCGACTGCAAAGATATTGGGATCAAAGATAATATCCGCAGGGTTAAAACCCACTTTTTCAACGAGAACGTCGTACGAGCGCTTACAGATTTCGTTTTTTCGTGCTTCTGTATCTGCCTGGCCAGTTTCATCGAATGCCATAACGACAACAGCTGCGCCGTAATACTTACATAATGTCGCCTTTTCAATGAATTCTTCTTCACCTTCTTTCAGACTGATAGAATTAACGATGGACTTACCTTGAACACGCTTCAAGCCTTCTTCGATAATGTCCCACTTCGAGGAATCAATCATCACCGGCACTTTAGAAATTTCAGGCTCAGAGGCGATAAGATTCAAGAACTTGATCATTGCCCCTTTGGAATCCAGCATGCCCTCATCCATATTGATGTCGATGACTTGCGCGCCATCTTCAACTTGATCGCGGGCTATTTGCAGTGCTGTATCGTAGTCTTCTTCTTTAATTAAACGTTTGAAACGGGCAGAGCCTGTGATGTTGCAGCGCTCACCGACATTGACAAACAGCGAGTCTTTCGTGATGTTGAAGGCTTCAAGGCCGCTTAAACGGCAGGCAACGTCATGCTCGGGTAATTGTCGTGGCGCTTTATCTTTAACCGCTTGATAGATGGCGTTGATGTGTTCAGGTGTTGTGCCACAGCAACCGCCGGCAAGGTTCAAAAAGCCTTCTTCGGCAAACTGACCAAGTTGAGCACCGAGCACCTTTGGCAATTCGTCGTATTGGCCAAATTCATTTGGCAGGCCGGCATTAAAGTGGCCGCTAAAATAACAATCGGCCGCATTGGCTAATTCAACAACAAAAGGGCGAATTTCATCAAATGCGCGACCACAGTTTGTGCCCACTATTAAAGGGTCAGCATGGGCAATGGCATTCCAAAAGGCTTCAGGGGTTTGACCGGATAAATTTCGTCCGCTGATGTCTGGAAATGTCACTGTGATCATGACAGGTAATTCAAGATTTCGTTCTTCAAAGGTTTTTTTGACAGCGAAAATAGCCGCCTTGGCGTTCAATGTATCAAAGATGGTTTCGATCAAAATGATGTCCACGCCACCTTCGATCAATGCATGGGTGGCCGCTTTATAG
>CAKMZU010000094.1:8629-10867 GCA_929200485.1 uncultured Gammaproteobacteria bacterium
TTCGACCAATTCATCGAAGGTGATATTCCGCTTGGATGGATCATTAACATCAGGTGAAATAGAGGCGGTTTTGGGTGTGGGGCCAAGCACACCGGCAACATATCTTGGCTTGTCAGGATTTTTGGTCGTATAGGCATCGCAGGCGCGCCTTGCGATTTGGGCTGAGGCCAAATTTAATTCTTCAGCAATATGCTCTAATGAGTAGTCCCCTTGAGCGATAGTTGTCGCATTAAAGGTGTTGGTTTCGATAATGTCAGCGCCTGCTTCAAGGTAGGCTTCATGAATTTCCTGGATGATTTCAGGGCGGGTGATCGAGAGAAGATCATTATTGCCTTTAAGATCGATAGCAAAATCCTTGAATTGCTCGCCTCGATAATCGGCTTCTTCCAGCTGATAATTCTGGATCATAGTACCCATAGCGCCATCGATGATCAGTATTTGTTTATCGAGTTGTGCTTTGAGTGTTTTTAAGGCGGGGTGCTGGGTCGTCATTGCTATTTTTTCGATCTATATCAAAATATTTTGATATTGTATCAAACATCAAAAGATCTTCCCAATTTAATTCTGAATGCTTTATTAAGAGTGAAATAAAGTAAAGAACCCAAGAGTCCTGATTTTTTTTAATAAAAACAACGCTTTTTATTATAGAAATGTGAAGAAATTCTATCGTTTTGTCAGTTTTGATTTAAGTCTTTGATTTTTTTTTCAATTGTGAGACATTGTCCCTATGTGAGCGTTCTGACTAATTTTGTCCTTCATTGACCAAAATTGTCAGGTGCAGTTGAGATAGGTGGTAGGTTTCCTTATGGAAGTAGTTGAACATAAAGTACCTGTTCGGGAATTAACCGTAGGTATGTATGTGTCCAAATTGGACAGGCCCTGGCTTGAAACGCCTTTTAAAATACAAGGCTTTTTGGTTACTTCGCAAACAGAAATCGAAGAAATAGAATCCGTTTGCGATTATGTCTATGTTGATGTTGTAAAGAGTCGAGCCAAGCTTAAGTCAACACAGTTAGATTCTGGTATCTATTCCTCCGATGGCAAGTCACCTGTTGCCAAGTATCCTTTTACCCCTGTAGAAATTAAACACGGAACCTATCGAGAGATTACCGCTTTTGAAAATAGCTCGGGCTTCGCTTATCAAGCTAACGAAGCGGTGGATAAAGCCTTGGTGCAGGTCACCTCTCAAATCTCCAAAGGTTTGATGTTTGATCAGAAATCCGTGAAGAACGTTGCCAGTAATATTGTCAGCAGTGTTATTCAAAACCCTGATGTATTAGCGTGCTTGACCCGTGTTCGTGAAGCCGACGATTATCTTCATCACCATTCCATCCGTTGTTCTGTTTGGGGAGCTATTTTAGGGCGCCACATAGGGCTTCGTCGAATGGAGCTTGAAATTCTGACCCAGGCCATTCTATTAAAAGACTTAGGGAAAACGCGTTTGCCGCAAGATGTGTTAAATCTTCAAGAAAACGAAATGAACTCAGAAAAACGCGTCATTTACAAAAAGCATGTGGCTATGACGGTTAAGCTTGCTCAGCAAATTTCAGGGTTGCATCCAAAAATTTTACCCATCATCGCATCGCATTGTGAACGCTATGATGGCTCAGGTTATCCGCGGCAGCAGCGAGGCGATGAGATTCCTCAGCTTGCTATCATTGCAGGTATTGCTACCTATTATGATGAGTTAACCAACCCAAGAGATATCAAAAAGTCCAAAAGCCCTTCGGCAACATTGGCAACTTTGTACGATCAACGAAATTCACTCTTTCAGGAAGACCTTGTGCTGGAGTTTATTCAGGCATTGGGTTTGTATCCAGCAGGTTCTGTTGTCGAATTAAATACGGGCCAGTTAGCGGTGGTTGTTGAGCAATATGCAGAGAGGCGGTTAAGACCTCGAGTGGTTATTGTGACGGATGAAAATCAGGTGCCTGTCAGTGAACTGACCTCCCTTGATTTGTTAAGCGAGGCTATTTCTCCTCAAGAAAAGGAAATGCTTGAACAAGGCAATAAAAAAACCAAATTGCCCTTCATATATATTGTAAAGGATCTGCAGGTTAGCGAATTTGCCGTGGATCTTTTAAAGGTCAAAGAGAAATTGTTCACGCCGAATAAAAAACGCTTTGGATTCTTTAACTTCAGAACCTAGCGCTTGTCAAAATAGACTTGTTAGTATTAATTATCCCTTAGGGAAGCAGAAGATAAAAAGTTACCGTTTTTAGCAGACAGCGCCCCAGC
>CAKMZU010000095.1:0-4584 GCA_929200485.1 uncultured Gammaproteobacteria bacterium
TTGTGGAACTTCCTCTAAATGTTGTGGAACTTCCTCTAAATGTTGTGGAACTTCCTCTAAATGTTGTGGAACTTCCCCTATATCTATTTTTAAACCTGCATTACATTGCGTTGGAACTAGGGTTTGAGTGACAAAGAAAAAGAAAAAAATATAGGTGGTAGATAAAAGTTTTTGTATGTTCATGTCAATCCAGAATATGGTCAATCGGTCAATAAGACCTACAATGGCGCCCGTATCTTTCCGTGGCTTTTGATTGGTCACTCATCCTGATGTCAGTGAATTTATAGGGTGTAGAGTGACCAAAAATCAAATAGTTCATTAACGATGAGGTTTTAGAAATAATTTACTCCCTTTAAAAACCATGTATATTTAAGTCACCATCGCCATCTTATGTGGGAGAGCTTTCGCTCCGCCATTAAACCATTGGAGTGCTGGAGGGCACTATTATCAAGAGCAGTTAAAAAAATAATCGGAAAGCAGACCACCAAATCGCCCCCTGTGCTTATAAACAGATCGTAAAGAAAAATATTTTTCGGTAGAAATTATAAATAAGATGTTGCTAAACAGGCGGCAGAGCTAGGTTTCACTGTTTTTTTGGATAAATGAAAAGCTAATTGCTCATAGCTTCACGGTAATTTCTGCTTGAGATGAAGGCAGCGAAAAATCGTTTCTATCGATAACCCTGATGCATCAGTGTCTTTGTAATTTTCGCAATATCTTGCTCAATCAGATCACTAATCTAAGGGTAGCCATCCAAAGCATCTGATAATTTTTTTAATTTAATTCCGAGATCATGTTGAGAAAAGTTTTCAAATATACTTATCTGAGCTATGCGTTTCTTTCGCATGCGATACTCCTTTTGCTCTTTTGTTGGTTTTTTCATAAAAATTAATTTAACAAAGTCAAAAAGATTATTTACTATTTTGTATGATATTTCCTATAAATATCAATCGTATAAGAGTGTCTTTATGGTGACTGATTAGATAACTAATAAGGTCTAAATAACTTCGTCTTCACGGCAAGGCGGTAGTCTTTTGGTGATTGGGCTGTCTGCCGTTTAAATAGTCTTGAGAAGTGCGAAGCATCTATAAAGCCAACAATCTCTGCGACTTCTTGAATGTTTAAATTCGTCTCTTTAAGTAGCATTTTTGCATTATCGATACGAAGTATTTGCTGGTATTGAAGCGGCGATAATTCACAGGCATTTTTAAAGCGTCTTTGGAATGTTCGATAATTAAGATTCATACTCTCAGCAAGTTTCTCATAGTTGATCGCCTCGTTATATTTTTGCTGGATAATGGCTTGAACCTGAGCAATCAATTCATCTGCATGTTGCTGATTTAAACGATCACTAAATAATTGGTTATCATAATCTTTTCGAATTTCTGGTGAAAACTGACTCTCCACTTGTTTGGCGATAGTACGGTTAAAACCTAACTCAATGAATCGAATCGTCAGATCTGCAGTTGAGTTAACGCTGCCTGTGCAATAAATATTCCCTGACTGGGTAATCAGGTGATCTTTTTGCCAATTAATCTTTGGATATTGCTTTTTCATTTGCTCGGAATAAAACCAGTGAGTCGTTGCGGCTTTCCCATCTAAAATACCAGATTCTGCAAGAAGTAGGCTGCCGGTACCGACAGCACAAATCATCATGTTAGGGTTTGAACGAATGAGTTTTTCGATGGTTAATATGAGTTGTTGGTATTCCTTGATATGTTTGAATGGGCTACGCCAAAATCCGGGTATAATTAACAAATCCGTTGTGGTTAATGAACGAAGTGATTGGTTTGCTTGAATGCTAAGCCCGACTTGTGTTTCTATGCTCTCGCCTTCTTGACTCGCTAAATGGATTGTTAGCTTGTGCTTTCTTTGTTTTGAATTCCGCTTTTGTGCTCTTGAGAAATTATCCGCTGCATTAAGCATTTCCAATGGCAAGGTCAGACTACTCGTCAGCATATGAGGATAAAGAATGAAAGTGACTGACTGCATAGCGGCAAAACCCATCAATAATCACGAAAATGTGCATTAATGTCGATAATGCCATATTTTTTGTCGTAAATGACATTATTTTTTTTGGTTATGCCAGCTACAATTTAATTTTTTCGTAAATGTATGTTTCCAAAAACAATAATATTTTTTTGTATGGATAACAATTAGGGTTTTTTTATGGCAATACTTCCTGTAATTACGGGGTTTGGCGGTATTAGTCCAGCTGGACGAAGCGTATTTCATCATGCTTACCAGCGTTTAGTCTTTGAATCGTTAAATGAAACAAAAAAAGCGGAAACGCTACAATCTCTGAGCGCCCTGATGGGGGGTAATTATAAAACGGAACAGGGGGTTTTAGATAACACCTTGATTCGGAAAATTCACAAAGGCACTTTTGATGCGCAGGGGGTTACCTGGAATAAGCGTTTCCCGGTTTCAATGGATAAGCCGTTAAGCTTTCAAACCAAAAACATCGCTTTGCCTGACGTTATCCCCCAGAACTGGTCTGTGACGCCATTAGAAGGCCGAATGAGCCAGGTGACTATCCATGATAACCAGGACTTCATGTTGCCGGATCAGCGAATTTTATCCGTTAACTCAGCCGGGCAACTACCGACAGGGTTTGATGCATCAAAACTGTATCTTGCAAAGAATCATCCTAAGGGTATTCAAATGACTGTCTTTGGAGCATCCGATGCGATTCAGATGATGGGAATTGACTGGGATTTGATCCGATCCACTGTGCCTGCTGACCAAGTCAGTGTTTATGCAGGTTCTGGTATGAGTCAGCTGGATATGAATGGCAATGGCGGCATGATGTATTCAAGACAAATAGGCAAAAAAGTGACATCAAAACAATGCCCCTTTGGTTTTGCTGAAATGCCCGCGGATTTTATTAATGCGTATTTGTTAGGAAGCCTTGGCACAACTGGGACAAGCATGGGAGCCTGCGCTTCCTTTCTTTATAATCTTCGCCAAGGGTTGTTGGATATTCAATCGGGTCGTTCACAAGTTGCGATTATCGGTAATGCTGAAGCGCCAATTTTGCCTGAAATCATTGATGGCTATTCAGCCATGGGCGCACTGGCAACGGATGATGAATTAAGACAGCTAGATGGACTGGCAAGCGAGGAAGCTGTGAACCACAGACGCGCTTGCCGACCTTTCTCCACTAATAAAGGTTTTACCCTAGGTGAATCTGCGCAGTTTATTATCCTGATGAGCGATCAGCTAGCTATGGCGTTGGGCGCAACGATTTACGGTGCAGTCAGCGACGTGTTTATTAATGCTGACGGGTTTAAAAAATCCATTTCAGCTCCAGGTGTGGGTAACTATATTACTGTTGCCAAGGCAATGGCAGCCGCTCGAGCTATTATCGGTGATAAGGCGATTAAGGATAGAACCTTTGTTCAGGCGCACGGAACCGGGACACCACAAAATCGTGTCACAGAATCCCATATCTTAAATGATGTCGCTAAGGCCTTTGGTGCTGATAAGTGGTTAGTGGGTGCGGTTAAGTCTTATTTAGGCCATTCCATTGGCAGTGCCGCTGGCGATCAGATTGTCTCAAGTCTTGGTATTTGGGATCAGGGAATATTCCCAGGGGTAACAAGCATTGATCACATCGCAGACGATGTGTATCACGACAGTCTTAACATTCCGATGAATCATCTGGATGTAGGAGAAAATAGCCTTGATATTGGTATCATTAACGCCAAAGGCTTTGGCGGGAATAATGCCAGTGCGACCCTTTTATCGCCTGAGCTTACAAAAACCATTCTTGGAAACAAGTATGGCAAAAAAGCCTTTGCTGCTTATGAAAAAGCAAACGTCCCCGTTCAGCAAGCATCATCAGCATTTAAAGAAAAAACCTTGGCAGGGGAGTCTGATGTGATCTATCAGTTTGATCACAACGTTTGTGTCGATGATGATGTTCAAATTTCAAAGGATAAGTTATCAATCGCTAAAGCCGATGTAGATATAGGCTTGGAAATTGAATCGCCTTATGCGGCTTTTATTGATTGAAATAGTTGTTAACTATCGCTTGCAGGTTACTGTGCATGTGAAAGCATGCATGTTCAATCTGGCTGCATAATGCTTTGGCTTATGGGAAATGAATTCGATGCATTATGCCTCTTTGTTGTAGGCAGATTTTCCTCTGTTGAGTTTGTAGGCAGATCTTCCTCTCTTGAGTTTGTACGCAGATTTTCCTCTGTTGAGTTTGTAGGCAGATTTTCCTCTGCTGAGTAATTCTTTCTTATGATCTCTTGATCTGCCATCGCAACTGATAAAGTAAAGGATAGAAGAGGCACTAAGGCAAGGCTTGTATATCCAGCGAGGTGTAAGTACCACATTTCATTGAGATTATTGTTATCCGAGGGTGAAGCATGTATTAACCGCTGGATAGAATATACAGAGCCTGAAAATATCGGCCCCGCTAATGTACCAATTGCTGCGCCAAAACCCAAACCTTGAATGCCCTCAGTAACTATCTCAACTTTGTCCATTTGACTGTGTTTTGTGTCTTTATTAAATATTGGCAGGTAATAGCATGCTTTTTCGGCAATTTGATTAATAAGCGATCCATTAGAG
>CAKMZU010000095.1:4594-10835 GCA_929200485.1 uncultured Gammaproteobacteria bacterium
CCATTAGAGTGACAGGTGATCGAAACAGTTGAGGTTAATACGAGCGCTTTTAAAAAAAAGCTGATAATAAACTTCATATGAATCTTCAAAGTTAGAGAAAGTGGAGTGCTTAAGACTTAAAAGACAACGCGTTCTAATCAAAAATTTTGAATACACTTGGGGCATCTAGACTTTTAATTTATGACAAGCTGCATCTTTATTAGTTCAGGTGCTGTTTATAACCATGCATAACTTATTTGGGATGGATTTGTTTCTTGCGCTTGTAATCCTCTAAGCAACTCAACATCTAAATGTAAAAGATCAACTTTCTGTAGTTGTCTTTCTTGATCGATAGAGTAGGTTGCGCTTTCAATGTCTGGGTTTTCTGAATAGATCGTTATTCGAAAAACGCCTGCTTCCTGTTGAGCGAATCGAGTCGCGATGAAGTTCGATTCGCTCGAAAACTTGGATTCCCAACCAATACCTTTTTTATCAGTTAGCGTTTGGTTGTTAAAAAAGCTTGCTGCTTCCAAACAGTTATCGTGCGTGTGTTTGTCTATTTTGTGTATATAGTTAGTTTGGCTAAAAAGTATTTGATACGTCATAAGTAGATCAGAAAACGGCTTGATATGATTTTTGAGTAGGTCTTTAAGCTGCTCATCTTCGATAGGCTTTAGTGGCATGGCAGTAGCCTGTAAACAGGATAGAATAAAAATTAGAGTAAATTTCATTTGTGTACCAACAAGAATATTCTGTCTATAGTGCTCAAAAGATAGGGGGCTTAAAAGATAAACAAGCAGACGCGAATGGTTTGCCGTCTTAAGCTTCCGTCAGATATAAATCTTCTTCGCGAATTGCTTTAGACTCCATAAACGAATAAAATTCCCGCATTTTATTACTCTGCTGTGCAAAGTTGTCAGTCTTTTAATGTAAATTGTTATTGTTTATGACGGTTTCGAGGCTTAAGTTTGCATGGTAGTAAAGAAAGCTGAGCTCGTTTGGCTTTCTTTATGAAAACAATAACTGAACATTAATAGGAATTCCCATGGCAGAAGCATATATTTTTGATGCGATTCGGACTCCCCGTGGTAAAGGTAAACCCGGTGGCGGCCTCTATGAAGTCAAGCCCATTGATCTAGTCGTTAATCTCTTAGATGCAATGAAGGAGCGCCATAATCTAGATACTTCTTTAGTCGAAGATTTGATTTTAGCAACCGGTGAGCCTGTCTTTGAACAAGGTCAAAATATTGCTAAAACTGCATTAGTTTATGCTGACTGGTCTGATGTCACGACAGGTGCTCAGTTACACCGTTATTGTGCCGGTGCTTTGGATGCCGTTAATAATGCTGCGGCTAAAGTTAAAGCAGGCTTTGAAGATCTTGTTTTAGCTGGTGGTGTTGAATCTATGTCTCGCCTTGGTATTGGCGCAGGTGGTGCGGCTGCTGGCGACCCTTGGGTTGCAATGGAATCTTATGGTATTTCTCAAGGGTTAGGTGCAGATTTAATCGCTGAATTAGACGGCTTTACACGTGAAGACTGCGATAAATACGCAGCGATGAGCCAACAGCGCGCAGCACAAGCGTGGGAAAAAGGTTATTTCAAAGATTCTATTATTCCGGTAACCGACAGCAATGGTGTGGTTATTTGCGATAAAGACGAATTAGTTCGTCCAGGCACAACTGTTGAGAAACTTTCTGGTCTAAACCCATCATTCCAAATGTTTAATGATTTTGGTCACGGTGAATTCTTAAAGTTTAAATACCCTGAAGTTGAAAACGTCAACTGTGTTCATACGCCTGGTAACAGTTCAGGTATTGTTGATGGTGCATCCCTTGTGCTTATCGGTAACGAAGAAGGCGGTAAAAAAGCCGGTCTTAAGCCTCGTGCCAAGATCCTTTCAACGGCATTAACCGGTACTGAGCCAACTATCATGTTAACCGGCCCTGCGCCTGCAACTGAAAAAGCCTTAGCGAAAGCCGGTCTTTCAGTTGATGATATTGATCTATTTGAATTAAACGAAGCGTTTGCAGCTGTTGTACTTCGTTATCAGAAGATCCTTGGTATCCCTGATGAGAAAATTAACGTCAATGGTGGTGCAATTGCGATGGGGCACCCAATTGGCGCAACTGGTGCCATGATTCTTGGAACCCTTGTTGATGAACTAGAGCGTCGTGGATTAAAACGCGGTGTGGCGACTCTTTGTGCAGGTGGCGGTATTGGTATCGCAACTGTCATTGAATTGGTTTAACGCAAGATAAGAATTTTAGAGGAAGAAACAATGGGTTATATCCGATTAGAAAAAGACAGTGACGGCATCATTGAGTTGATCATGGATCAACCAAACCAAAAGGTGAATACCTTAGGTGATGAGTTTATTGAAGCCATGCAAGCGGCTGTAAATGAGATTGCGGCACAAAAAGACGATATTAAAGGGGTTTATGTTCGCTCCGGTAAGCCAACTTTCTTTGGTGGCGGTGATTTAAACAAGTTGCTTGAGATGCCAACAGAAATGGATCAGGCAGAAGCGACACGTGTATTTGATGGCATCATGTCGGCGAAAGCACCACTTCGTCAGTTAGAGACCTTAGGTGTGCCAGTCGCGGTAGGTATGAATGGCGCTGCTCTTGGCGGTGGTTATGAAATCGCGCTAGCTTGTCACTACCGTGTTGCTGTTAAAGATGCGCAAATGGGACTACCTGAGGCGCAACTAGGTTTAATGCCGGGTGCAGATGGCGTAGTACGTATGACACGTGTTCACGGCCTGCAAAATGCTATTACTTACATTTCTCAAGGTAAGCAATTCAAAGGCGACAAAGCTTTAGAAAAAGGTTACTGCGATGCTTTAGCAGACTCTGAAGAAGAAATGCACAAAAAAGCCAAAGAGTGGATTCTGGCGAATCCTGAAGCACAGCAGCCTTGGGATAAGCCTGGCTTTAAAATCCCTGGTGGTTCACCAGCGGATAAAGACATGGATCAAGGTCTTCAAGGTTTACTATTTTTCGGCCCAGTTAATGTGATGATTAACACCTGGGGTAACTTCCCAGCGGCTAAAGCGATCTTTGCGTGTATTTCTGACGTGGCGCGTGTTGATTTTGATACGGCTCAGAAAATCGAAGCGCGTTATTTCTTAAGCCTTATGCGTTCAAGTGTTGCCAAGAATATGATCAGCACGTTCTTCTTCCAGCTAAATGCATTAGAGTCTGGTGCGAGCCGCCCAAGCTTTGAAACGATCCCTAAAACCGATTGTAAAAAATTAGGTATTTTGGGTGCTGGTCAAATGGGTGCAGGTATTGCTTTTGCGGCAGCAAAAGTTGGGATAGAAGTCGTTCTGAAAGATATCTCTACTGATAATGCAGAAAAAGGTAAAGCTTACGCACAAAGTGTTTGTGAAAAGCTTGCCTCTAAAGGCCGTATGCATGCTGCCCAATCTGAGGCACTGTTAGGTTTGATCAAGCCAACTGCTGATGCAGCTGATTTAGCAGGTTGCGATATCGTTGTTGAAGCGGTATTTGAAGATCGTAAGATCAAAGCAGCAGTTACTGGCGAAACTGAAGCAGTGACAGGTGCAGAAAGCGTATTCGCGACCAATACTTCTTCATTGCCAATTACAGGTTTGGCTGAAGCATCAAGTCGCCCAGAAAATTTTGTAGGTATGCACTTTTTCTCTCCAGCTGAGAAAATGCCATTGGTAGAAATCATCAAGGGTGAAAAAACAACCGATGAGGCGTTGGCTAAAGCGTTTGATTTGGCGATTAAATTGGGTAAGAAGCCTATCGTTGTTAATGATGGTGAAGGCTTTTTCACAACACGCGTTATTGCCAAGACGGTTGAGCAAAGTGCTATTATGGTACTTGAGGGTGTTAACCCGGTTATCATTGAAAATGCAGCCAAGCAAAATGGTTCACCTGTTGGGCCACTAGCTGCCATTGATGAGATTTCTCAAGCGACAGCTTATAAAAATGGCCAGCAGTTAAAGGCGGATAAAGAAGCTCGTGGTGAAACTGTAGGAGAGAACCCAGCATCAACACTTGTGACTCGTATGGTCGAAGAGTTTGATCGTAAAGGTAAAGTCTTTGGTGGCGGTTACTATGAGTACCCAGAAGGCGGTAAAAAGCACATCTGGCCTGGTATGAAAGAGCACTTTGCACCAAATGGTTATAAAGAAATTCCATTTGAAGATGTTCAGGACCGTTTAACTTTCTCACAAGCGCTTGAAGCGGTTCGTGCCATGGAAGATGGTGTTGTGATCAACCCAGCTGATGGTAATGTGGGTTCTATTATGGGAATTGGTTACCCTGCGCAAACCGGTGGTGTCTTCCAGCACATTAACTCTTACGGCGTAAAAGCTTTTGCTGAACGAGCAGAATATCTTTACCAACAGTACGGCGATGACTTCAAAGTGCCTGAGTTATTGCAGCAGAAAGCGGCAGCAGGTGAAAAGTTCTAAGCATCTGCTATCATATAATTTAAAGCGGGTTTATCCGCTTTTTTTATGTCTAAAAACAATGGGTTAAGGGGCTTGACTTAACCCATGAAGCGGTTGATACTTACTCAAGTCGGTAATAAGTATTAGGTTAACGCACCATTTCGACGACTTTGATCCATCGTTCTGTTGTTTGTTAAAGCTATATCTGATTTTCCGCTATACCCGCTAAGAGCTGATAATTTAAAGCGCTGATGACCGCCTTCATTGTATAAATAGTTATAAATGATTGATGGTTAATTGGTTAAGTCATCGGTGTTTAGCACACTTGTTAACAACACAACTAGGATTAATCATGTCCAACACATTAAAAGGCACTGTTAAGTGGTTTAACGAATCAAAAGGTTTTGGCTTTATCGCTCAAGAGTCAGGCCCTGACGTTTTTGCACACTACAGTGCAATTAAATCGGATGGCTTTAAAACTTTGGCTGAAGGTCAAGAAGTTGAGTTTACTTTAACTCAAGGCCAAAAAGGTCCTCAGGCTGAAAATATCGTTCCAGTTTAACGGTTATTTTTATCTGAAGAAGTTTATCTCCTCAGTATTTAATTTCTCATCTGAGGATGGTTAACTTCAATAAAAAAAGGCGGTATAACCGCCTTTTTTTATGCTTATATTTTATCCTGCGTACTTATTTAATATCAGCTAATTGATAATTAAATAGCTTCATTGAAAGTTGCATCCTGCTTACTCAGGTTTAAATTGTGCTGCCCTTTTTAATTTAGCGACTCGGATGATTCATGATCATGAGCGAGCTTTGTGTTGTGTATTTAAGTTTTCAGTTCTATGTGAAAGGGTTAATTTAGACGGGATTGATTTATCGTTGACCACTGTTGTCGAATTTGACTGGCGAATTCCACACAGGTGTTCTTTAAGGCCTCATCGCTACCTATGCGCTGGCTTGCTTCTATGAGTTCATTATGGAGTTCTTCAAGCGCGGAAGCTTCCATATCCGCGTGCCCCAAATCCGCCCAGAAATCAACCAGTGTCAAGCTGTAATTGATGAAGGCCATCAGGAGCTGTTGGGAAACCTCTTGATTTTCTTCAAAAAGTTTTTTGCTTAAAGATATTTTTGCGTTTTTTGCTGCAAGGTAACTGACCTGACTATTCTCGAAAGACATAGGGTTCGCCTTTAAGCTAATTTTGTTGTTTAATTTATTTCATTTATAAGTATATGCTATATTTTTATTTGTTTAAAAAACATTCTGGCTTTTTAAACTAAAGCGAAGTAAAACACAACATTGTACGTGAATTAAATTTTAAAAATTTAATTGCTTACCTGAATTAAAATGCAAAAATATTTGTCGAATACAAGCTATTCTCGCTCTCTTTGAATTGATGGGTGAGCCTCCAAGCTTTTTATGATCTAGGCATTGAGGACAGTCATGCAACATTGGATATTTATCATTCTGGCAGGCTTTTTTGAGTGTATCTGGGCTATAGGTTTAAAATACACTGAGGGCTTTACTAAACCTATCCCTATTATATGGACGGTTGTATCGGTTATTATCAGTTTTTATCTCATGTCCCTTGCCGTGCAGAAGATTCCAATGGGTACAGCTTATGCGGTATGGACAGGTATTGGAGCTGTAGGTGTGGCAATTTTTGGTATGCTTTTCCTGGGGGAGTCGCAAGATCTGGCCAGAGTTTTTTGTATTCTTATGATTGTCTCTGGTATTGTCGGGTTAAAGCTGGTATCTGCGCCGATTGAATAGGCTAGGAGGGCGTCCGAGAATTGCGTTCGATGATAAATTTCATAGAAGTGAGATAAATTTTTTGAA
>CAKMZU010000096.1:0-6596 GCA_929200485.1 uncultured Gammaproteobacteria bacterium
TGTAACTCTTTAAGTTGTTTATGCAAATCCGTATTTTCCTGCTTTAGATCAAAGTTTTCCATGGTAAGAATATCAGCTTTGCTCTCGTATTTTGCTCTAGACGACTCTAAAAACTCAAGTTGCGCTTGTAAAACCAACTTATCCTTCTCTGTTGATGCCAATTCAGTCTCTATAGTGTTTGATTTTTGTTCGAGCGCTTCGGCTTTTTGATTGACTTGCTCTAGCTGGGGTTTAATTCTTGCCAATTCACCTTCTAATGATTGGTATTTTTCTTTTAGCTCGTGGTGCTTACTGTTTAGCGCAGCGGTATTCTCTTGGTGTTCAGAATTTATAGCTCTTACATCCTTTAATTGGCTAGAAAGATCATCTTTTTGCATTGCCATTTGTTGATTGGATTGCTTAAGGTAATCAATCTGTGATTGATATTGCTCGCGCTCTCTTTTTCGCTCTTCAGCCATGGTGTTTTGGTAGTGATCCAGCTGATTTCTGGCCTTTGAGACTTCCATTTTTTGATCTTTAAGGCTATTTCTTAAATCAATTATTTGCTCAACTAGCGCTTTTTTTTCTGTGGTTAGCTCTATATTCAAGGCATTCAGCTTGGCTTTATCCCGTTTAAGCTCCTCATTATCCTGAATAGCCTCTGTCAGCGATGCCTTAGCAGATCCATATTGTTCTTTAAGCGTTTCTATCACAGATTTTTGGTTTTCTGCTTCTTTTTGAATGCGTTCAACAATCTCGGTGGCCTTTCTTTTTTCGGTATCTATACGCTCATCTGCTCGATTATGTGTTTGTTGATAAAGGGATTTAATAGCCAGCACCAGCTCAGGTGGAAGGCCTTCGGTATTTGAATCGTTTAGCTCTCGTTGTTTTTGTTTCCACTCTTTTAATAAAGGCGCGATAGTGCTTTTACTGCCAGTTCCAAGATGGGCTAACACTCTGTCAACGGTAGGATTTTGTTCATTACTTTGAATATTTTTTGCTGCCTGTGCGATCTGCACATAGGTTACACCAGGTCTTGCCAATTGCGGTCTCCGTGAATTTCGTAATAAGTTACAGTAAACGTAATATTATGTAATAGTACGAATAGACAAAGAGCTAAAATAAAAGTTCACTAACCTGCGATAAGCTCACTTATCGTGGGTTATAAAATTTTTTGATCTCAATTATTGTTTTTCCATTACAGATATCTCTTTTCAAAAATCAATAAAGCTCAAGTAATTAATACGAATTAAAGACACATAAATATTTTAAATTTTCTACTAGAATGAAAATATCAATAAATGGAACTTAAACATGCAATTCAACTTACTCTCATTATCACTTATATTTTTTATTGCGCTGACCCTCAATGGTTGCAATAAAGATGAAAATAAAAAGAACAATAGTCCCTATGAAAAAAAATATTCGGAGGTTTCGCAAACTGAGGAGCCTAGTGATTTTAGAGATTTTGCTTTAGTTGCAAATGGTAATATTGAAGTAACAAAATCATTAACAACAGACGGGCCTTTAGCTGATATACACGCTAATAATGGTATTAAAGCCTCTACTAGATCATTGTCAATTTCAGGAAAAATCAGCGCTAAAGATAATGAAGTTGATGGCTCATCCATTCTGCGATCCTTCGATTATCAAGCTTATTCCAAGCCTAAAAATTCTCATATTTTAAGAGCCTTAAAGGTCAGTGAATTTTTAAATAACGAACCACTATATGAATATATAGAGCTCCATGAAGACGGGTTGATCTCTTTTGAAGGTGGGCTAAGCGAAGACAATGCTATTGAAGATAATATCTTCAAGTTTCAAGAGGGTACATGGTCAATAAATGGATCTGAAGTATTACTTCCACATTCAGTAAAGGTAAACAGTAATCTTATCATCGATGCTGACTCAACCTATATAGCAGGCTCTTTATTGGTGCAAGGTGAGTTAAAAGCAAGAGGTGAATTGAATGTCAACACAGGTTCCCCATTTAACCGAGCAATCATTTCAGATAATAGCATTCACGTTGAAAGTCTAACTGCCATTGGTAGACTACATGTAAGTGGTGATTTTTACGCCAATTCAAATATAAACATCATTGGAAATGCAGAAATTGATGGGGACGTTACTCTGCATGGCGATAGTAAAATCAGCTTTTTAGATAATATCTATAAAGCTGCACTATATGATATGCAGCTCAATGCTGAAAATGATGGCAAATCCATCAATTTAGTTCATTCGCAACTGTTTAGGGATGTTAATGGTAACAATAGCGTAGTGCTTTTCACCTTTGTTGAGGGTGATTACCTGATCAATGAAAATACCCTTTTTCATTTGATTAAAGAAGATCAGTTAAGTGAATTTACATTCAAAACTTACCTTTATGGCGCAACCATTGATTATGCCTCTCAACTATACAGTTCTGATGGATTGTCCCCATACTACCAAAATAAACTCAGCATTATTGAGCAATTAAAAAACAATGGCACTGAAACCGTTAGACTCACTGAAAGTATTGATGTTGCTCCAGGAACACTTTACCACACATTTGAAACATCATTAGGTAAAGAGACACATCGTGTATTATCACTGACTAACCAGCAACCTGAGACAGCTATTTTAACCGATGGCATGCGGCAGAAAATTAAGGATCAACTTAATACACCAGAACCTTCACCAGAAGAGCAAATAGCTGACGTTGAAAATAAAAAAGCTGAACAGCAAAGTGAAGCCGAAGATGAAACACTAAATCCTACGCCTGAAGAACTTGCCGAGATCGACCAAATCATATCGGAGGAAAATCAAGGCAAAACGCCAGAAGAAATAGAAAAACAATCGGAAGTGGATCGAGTTGAAGAGTGGGTAACATATAAAGAACTTGCTGTTGATGATGAAGTTGTTGAGATTGAAGAAATATTACCTAATTCAGATGGTGTTGGTTACTTAAGGGGCTGGGGTAGTTTCACTAAAAAACTACGTAAGGGTGTGAAGAAAGTATTAAGGGTCGTCACTTTTACTGATTGCCAAAAAAGAACAAATACGAAATTTATTCGGGGTGTTGATGACATTTCATCCAAGGATGATAACTGGCAAAAAATGATAGCTATTAATAATAGCTCAAACTACTGCACTCCTATTTCTGCAAGTATGATTATAAACTACCATAGTACTCGGCAAGCCAATCAATCATACGACACAAGCTATTATAATCTCTACAAAGAAAATTATACGTTAAAAAACTGGGATCAAAACTTTAATCGCTTTGAACGAGACGATAATAAAAGAGCAAATGCAGCACATAAAAATGAACTTGTTCGTGATGTGGCCAGTTCTTTTGGTACAAAGCACGATACAGGCACCCCTCACCACTACTCTTACTATAGGGTGCCTTCAAATACAGCTAGCTTTATTAGAGAAAATACAGTGGGCAAGCGTGTTTATTGGTGGAGTTATCCTGCATTCTTTTGGAATAGAGGATGGATGCATACAATTGCTGAAAAATATATCAATGCTAATAACCCTTTAATGTTTTCGGCGAGAAATAATTTTGGATCTATTGAAGGGGTAACCACCGAAGAGCACACCATGCCTATTATTGGCTATAAAACAGAATACTATGTAGGTGTCTGCTGGAAACATTTATTACCTAAAAAACGTTGGTTGGCTGCTGACAGTACTTGGCACTCAGATAAAATTATTCAAAACCAACCGATATATAACTCAAGGGGTTACTTACGTTTCGACTCGCGTTCTAACTATTGGAAATGGGGCACGCTAATTTATTATTATGTGAGGTAAGGACAATGAAAAAATTAATCATTTTTATTGTGTTATACCTTATTAATGGTTGTTGGAATGACGGCCCTAGTGAATCTCGCTATTTCAGTCCACTAAGCAACGGCTGGAAAGAGTACGTTTATATCAATGGAAATTCATATTATCTAGGCTTGAATAATTGGTTCAAAGAAGATTTATCATCCCCATGGCGTGGGGTTACAAGCAAAGATAATGGCGCAGTCTACAGCTATGCAAAAATAAGCACTAACTATAACGAAGATGGCAGTGATCATTCATTTACCATACAGCATGTAACTGAGTCGACCACGAATGAATTTATTCTGCTTATGCCAGAGCAATCTAGGCTGGATGCAATAATTCCTAATGACGATCTGCCAACACAAAAACATATAACAAACGAGGATTATTTTTTATGGCATTTTTCAAACAATCATCAATGGGATGGACATACATATATTTTAAGGCGAGCCATAACTTATGGCTCAGATAAAATTTATGTACTGTATTCATGGATTAAAAATAATGAGACAGGTATTGACGATCTGACATTTCTTTATTCCACGGAAGAAGCGCTTCCAAATGGTCAGTGTGAGGAAATAATTAGGAATGGAGTAGTAATCGCTGAAGAAAAATGCATACAATGGGAAGGTGGGAAATTGACTTATAAAACAAACCCTTTAAAAGTAAATTCTAAGTTATCCCACTATAAAAATACATTTATTGAATTTGCTAACTCCAAATCTAATGTTAGTGTAAAGAGGTATGGCTTTACTTATGCTATTGATAAAGACTATAACCTGCACTTACTGTACACAACAGATGAAATGGTAAAAAACAAAGTAAAACACTACGTGCAGTATAGTTTTTTCTATCACGATGACCCAATGACCCCCTATTATTCACAAAAGTTGTATTTGAATGAATAAATGGGCAATGGTTTCCACAGCATGCTTATTGTTTGGCTGTATTGAAGAAGAGTCAACTGGAGAAAAACCCCAACCAGAGCCTTTGTTTCAAGAGCAGTGGGCGTTAGCCTATGATGAATCTTTCTATGAGGCTTATAGCATAAATGCTGATGCTCATATACATGCTGAAAATGCATTGCATAACTATACAGGGCGTGGCGTCCGTATAGCTATTATTGATCATGGCATTAACCCTAACCATGAAGAATTTACCCAAACAAAGCTCACAGTTGTTAACGCTAGAGACAAAAGTAATGAAATTACTTGTTATTCTGAGGGATGTGAGCACGGTTCACATGTAACTGGAATAATCTCTGCCGATATCAACGACAAAGGAATTAGAGGGCTGGCACCTGAAGCAGAAATCGTATTCATTCACCTTGATCTTAACGGGTATTTAAGCGATAGAGAATTTTTGGCTGCCTTTGACATTGCTGAAGAATATAAACCTGATATTATCCTATGCAGCTGGGGGACAGGTAATCCTTCGGATGCGCTTAAAAACAAGCTAAAAGATTTTTCCGAATCTGGTAGAGACGGCCTTGGCACAATCATTGTTTATGCTGTTGGTAATGAAGGTAATAGACTCGACTCAGATGAATCCATGCTTGATTCAGTCATTGCAGTGGGTGCAACAGACGAGGATAACTTAAGGGCTGGCTACAGTAACTTTGGTGATGGCCTTGATATAATGGCACCAGGAGGTTATCGATTAGGCATAACGACGGTGGATACTGGCAAGGATGGGTACGCATTAGCAGAATTTCCGAATCGATTTGCTGGCACTTCGGCTGCGGCTCCCTTGGTGGCCGCAAGTATTGCTTTGATGCTTGAAGCAAACCCTTTTCTTTCAAAAGATACTGTTTATTCAATCCTCACAGAATCAGCTGATAAAATCGGCAATATACCCTATGTAGATAGCTGGAATGCCTATTACGGCTTTGGCAAAATAAATATTGATCGCGCGATAAGTCGAACTTTGAAAACAAAATAAAGTCTGTATACAGTTTGCCTAGCTCTATTTCGCATGAAGATAAAATCCGTTGATCAGCCTCACACATCAAAAAATGAAAAAAGTTTGATAGAACACCATGCAAGCCTATCCACTCGGTTTATAAAATCAGCCACCTCACAAAATACACCAAAAGCTTACCAGACAGCTGTAAATAGCTACATCCGCTGGGGTGGCTTACTCCCTGCAACAAGAGACATGCTTCTAAGTTATCTAGCCGATAGCGCTGAAAAGCTAAACCCAAGAACCTTATCTCTGCATTTGACTGCAATCAGTCAGTGGCATAAAACTCAGCAACTGGATGACCCTACAAATCACCCTGATGTAAGAAAACCCCTCCAGGGTATCCATCGAATTTATGGTAAGCCTAAACAAAAAGCCAAAGCGTTGCGTCTTGAGCATTTGGCTACCATGCTTGAGCATATTAGCAGCATTCCAAAGAATCTAAAAAAAAGCCGAGACAAGGCGTTGCTGTTGATTGGCTTTTTTGGGGCGTTTCGTCGTTCTGAGTTGGTCAGTATCACATACGATAACTTAACATTTGAACAAGAAGGCGCGATCATTACTTTGTCAAAATCTAAAACTGACCAAGAATGCGAAGGGGTTGAGAGAGCAATACCCTATAACTTATTAGACTCTGAAAGCTGTCCAGTTCTTGCCTTAAAAGCTTGGCTCGAAGTGAGTAATATTGGTTCTGGCTTTATATTCCGCAGTGTAAATCGTTGGGGGAAACTAAGTGACACCCCTATGCATGCAGCTTCTATCAATGACATTCTAAAGTCTCTTGGTAAAGCGTGCGATTTTGATTTTGTGCCTGAGTTGAGTTCGCACAGTTTCAGGAG
>CAKMZU010000096.1:6606-8364 GCA_929200485.1 uncultured Gammaproteobacteria bacterium
GAGAGGTCTTTCTACAGCAGCGTCGAGAGAAAACGTTGATTTTGCATTGATCAAAAAGCAAGGGGGCTGGAAAAATGATGATACTGTTCGTGGTTACATAGAGGAAGGCCAAATGCTTAGCGATAATGCCGCTTTCCCTTTGTTTGAGAGACTTTCAAGTATACAAAAAAATGACTAATTGACCTATCAGTTAGAAAGTATTCATCAAATCGTAATCTTTTTAAATGAACTTGCTGCAATTTAGCGATTCTGAGACAAACTAACGCCGATTCCATTGGCGTTATTAGTTTCTCATAATCTACCCGCTAAAGGATCAGCATGTTTGCCCTTAATGAAACTGCTTACCCAAAAATAAAATCGAATTTAAGCTTCAAAGAAATCAAAACTGGGTTCACGCCAACCAAAGATGACATTGCCTGGGTTAATAAGCAACGCCTTAAAAAAGAAGCTCGTCTTGGGTATCTTGTACTCCTTAAAATGGCAAAGAGGCTAAAGTACTTCCCAGCACTGCCTGATATCTCATTGACGGTGATGAAGTATATCGCTAAGTGTGCTGACTTGAATGCTGTTGATTCTTGCAATGAACTTTTTTCATCTAAAAAAGCTTATGAGCGTGCACAAAAGGCTATACGAGAATATTTAGGTTTTAAAAAATTTGATAAAACGAAAGATGCTGAATGGTTTGAAGCATTTACCGATGAAATTGCCAAGACTAAAGAGGATAATATAGACATCATCAACGCCATGATAGAAAAGTTGGTGCTTGATGGCTATGAACTACCCGCACTGTCTTTTTTTCGACGTATTGCTGGAAAATTCAAGAATCGTGTTAATCAGGAAAATTTCAGCATTATTAATGATGCCTTATCACCTGAGGTGATCTCGGAATTATTAAATCTCCTCCAAGAGAAAGACGAAACAGGCAACTACCTTTGGCATCAATTAAAAACTGAACCTGTTAAACCGAACACCAAAACAATCCCCAAATTTATTGAGCATGCCAAATGGATTAAGTCCTTAAAAGAGCTAGCGGCTGTGAATATCGACATCCCTGAAAGCAAACGCCAGCAGTACGTGAAGGAAGCCAAAGGGATGGATACCAGTAAATTAAAAGAACAAACCAAAAACAAGCAATTGGCATTGATTGTCCTGATGATTGATGAAAAATATCATTTTGCCACTGATTGCATTACTGACATTTTCATTAAAGAAATTCGCCGTATCCATAACAAGGCAAAGACGGACTTAAAAAAATACCAGCTCAACGCTGCTAAAGAATCCGAAGCATTAATTCGGATGTTGCGAGATGTTGCATCAACAGTAGGCGCAGATAAAGAAGAAGATATCATTGAAAAAATCACAACTATTTTTGAATCTAACCCTGAGAAGATAGTGCATCGTTGTGACTTATTGGTTGGTGGCTTGAATGAGCATCTAATGTTCATTGAGAAACGTTATTCAGCACCAGTAAGGTGTACCCTTTTGGGCTGTTTAGAGTTTATGGAGCTTGGCATGGCAGCAGAAAGTCAGTCCTTGATTGACTGCCTGCTCTTCATATTGAAATACCAAAATGAAAACATGGCATCATATGCCGTCAATGCAATTGAAACAGTCATTACTGATGATAATCCGCTGGACTGGATGAAAGAAAGATGGCGAAAAATTCTGTTTGATAACAGTGAAGGAAAAATCAGCGACCGCACAATGAAAGCAAAAGTTTTTGAGATGGCTGTATTATCTGAAATCTCAACCCGATTA
>CAKMZU010000096.1:8374-10830 GCA_929200485.1 uncultured Gammaproteobacteria bacterium
GGTATTTATTCGTATCCAACAGTCGAAAATATGAAGATTACCGTAATAATTTAGTGGATTGGAATACTTTTAATGGCGAAATTGGAGAGTTTTGTGAATTAATGAATATCCCCGAGGATGGAAAATCCTTTGGTAATGATTTGAAAAATCAATTTATGAAAACGGCCACAAATGCCGACAAACGCTTTGGTAAAAGTGAGTATGTGTGCTTTGAGAACGGTGAACTTGTCATTAAAAAGAAGCCGACAAAAGTTAAAAGCAACGAGGTTAAGAAGCTGGATGAAGCCATCAAAGCAAACATGCCAGAAACAAACATCATTGATCTTCTCGTTGATACGGTAAAATGGGTAGATCTAGAAGGTGTGTTTAAGCCGCTGTCAGGCAACAAATCTAAAATCGACAATTATCAAAAGCATCTGATCGCTACAATATTCTGCTATGGGTGCAATATAGGGCCAACTCAGGCGGCAAGGTCCATGAAAGGCTTATCACGAAAACAAATCTCCCATATTAAACTTAGGCATACAACAGAGGAAGATTTAAATAATGCCAATGATAAGGTCGTTAATTTGTATAATGAATATGAGCTAACCAATTGCTGGGGCGCAGGCGATACAGCTTCGGTTGATGGTACACATTTTAATGTGTATGAGCAAAATATCGTCAGCGAATACCATATGAGATACGCAGCTCAGGGGGGCATTGGTTACTATCATGTCAGTGACAAATACATTGCATTATTTAGCCGATTCATCCCATGTGGTGTTAGAGAATGCCTTCATTTGGTCGATGGTCTGCTTGAAAATAAATCGGATATTCAGCCAGAATTTATTAGCGGGGATAGTCACGCACAAAGCACAGTACTTTTTGGCTTCTCACATCTTCTTGGGGTCAAATTGATGCCGAGAATTAAAGATATCAAGTCATTATCCATGTTTAAACCTGACAAGCGGGTAACATATGAGCATATTGAGGATGTATTTTCTGGTGGCATAAACTGGCAATTGATTCGTGATCATTTCAAAGATATGTTGAGAATCGTTTTGTCCGTGAAAAAAGGTACGGTGTCGGCATCAACTATCCTCAGACGTTTAGGCACTGAAAGCATTAGAAATAAGCTATATTATGCCTTTAGGGAGCTTGGTAGAGTCATGAGAACCATGTTTCTCTTGGAATACATCACAGACATTGAAATGCGTGAGAGTATTCATGCATCAACATGTAAAAGTGAAGAATTCAATGATTTCTTGAAGTGGGTGTTTTTCTACAATAATGGTGTTATTCGTGAAAACCTTATGGATGAGCAAAATAAGATCATCAAGTTTAATCATTTGGTTGCCAATCTGATTATTCTTCACAATACCAACAATATGACACGGATATTAAGAAAACTTCAGCGAGAGGGCTATGAGATAACGGATGAAATGCTGTCTAAAATATCGCCGTATCGCCATGAACACTTGGATTTACTTGGCTCATATCCACTTAATGTGAATAAGAAGATTAAAGCGCTCTATAAAGAGTTGTTCCTGATGGCATAGCACGGGCTGTGAGTGATTGAGATTGATTTAAAATACAGCGTAATTTCGTTAGGTTCTGCTCCCGATTTTTGAAAAATAAATTCAATAAAATCAATGAATTAAAAAATTTCTCGTCGCTTTTTACACGGATCGTGGCCAGACCTCAAGGAGGCTCAGCGTGGTACTTCCGAGCATTTGATACCTTGCATGATGAATTTAGAACTTTTCGATTTAGTCGAATACTTGGGTTAGCAGATACGGAAGAGGGGGTATCTTATCCAGATACTCGTCAGGATGATGATTGGAATGAATTTGTTACCTTAACGCTTGCTCCGCATAACAAGCATCCAGCGAGGGATGCTCTAGCAGTTGATCTTGGATTAAAGGACCGCCCCGTTAGTAATGCCTCAGTTAATAAAGCAATTGCGGGTTTTGTGCTTACTGATCTTCGAGTTGATTGCTCTAAAGCCGCCGTACTTAATCCGCAGGAATATCCATTACAGTTGCAAAATAGAAGTGAACTGCTTGATATCGAATCGATGAAGCTAGCACCTGGGTTTTTATCCTGACCATGTCTGACTAGCCGAACTATAGAGGCGATTATTTTCGTAGATCTCCAGCATTAATCTCTCTGCTCTCAGCTAGAAAAATAATCAATAAAACAGCGTAAATCATTGGTTTTATGAAGAGGTATATCAGTATACAAAATGGTACCCATTGAGTATCATTTTGTTAACCAATAGCTGTCTGAGCTTGTCTAAATTAAATTCTTTTAACTACTACTATTGAGTATCCGAAATTCATCTGAGTAACTTACCCAATTGCACCTACGATCAAGGAAAATCTTCAATTTCTAGCTTTGAAAACTTGTCATTTAGTATATTAACCTAAAAAAAGCAGTTGAACTTAGCCCTGCCACCTGAGTAGCACCATCTT
>CAKMZU010000097.1:0-10220 GCA_929200485.1 uncultured Gammaproteobacteria bacterium
GCATCCAATCCAATCACATATATAAGGCTTTTCGCCCGTGTGGGTTCTTTTGTGTCTTCTAAGGTAGTCTGATTTCGTAAAACACTTTTTGCAGACATCACACTCGTACCCTTCACTTTTTTCATCTTGATGTGCTAAGGATGGAGTGTTACATATTAAGGAGGGGGCAAATTTAATTACAGAGACTTTGATTAAAGGTATGGTGATATTCGGATTGGTTTCTATTTTATCTCTTGCTGCAGTACTGTAATTTATCTGGAAAAGCATCAAAAAAAAAGTAGATATTTTCATGGTAGTCTCTAGTTGTCATTTAAATTACATAGAGACTTAGATAATTATTATTAGTTCATATGTTAGCAGGGTTATAACAATGCGCATCACAGGATCGTCGCTGCGCTCCTCCCTGTGTGCTTGCGGTTATTGAGAAGGTAAGCAGGCTAGCGCATCACCTTTCAATAACTTCAGGGTGATCAAGTTATCTGTTTTCAATGAGTTCATATCTTGTCAAAAGACGTTTAATAGTATAAACGTCGTTGCCGCTCATCTATGAATAAAGTACTAAACCTAATCAATTTTTTGAATGCTATTCACACCCGTACTTTTATTCGTCTGGCGTCGTTTGGTTAACGACAATGCACTGATTTTGCTTATTTTATGATTGTACATTTGTTTAATGTATTTGATAGATTTAAGCACGGTATCAATGTCCAGGCGTATGTCATCAATAGAAATAAAATCAGACTCTGGAAGTAGCTCTCGGTATTTGCGTTCATACATAGGTTTAATGGCTTGCCAATTGGTATCCAGGATTTTTGATGGATCTTCATGAGGATATAACAAAGAGGCTAGTTCATGGTCTTCAATATCTTCACCGTGAATGTAGTTAATAATGGCGTTCTCGACAGCATCGGTAAATTGATATTGTGTTTTAGTAAAGCAGCGTTTGATATAAGCAACCATTAAAGTAATAAAGTCATCGCTTAAACAAGGGCTTTTTGCAATAAGAATGGTTAAAGAAATATTCTTGGATGCACCCATGACTAGGGCATAACGCTTTAATGTTGTGTTTGGAAATAAGCCATTTAATTGATATTTAAGCTGATTTAACGCGCTATAGGAGAATCGATAATTTTTAGGTAGAGAGATTATCGTTACCACAGATGAGCAGTTTTCAAAAAACGGCAACTCTTTTAGTACTTCAGGATTTAAGTGATTGTCCTGATAATCTTTCATCATTTGACGGTAAAGTTCTGCTTCGGTAGGTAATAAACTAATCCCTTCAATGGCGTTGGTTAGTTCATTAAAGTGAGGTAAAGAGAGCGCGCGAACCAATAGATCATTGATATTTAACTGCTCATTGTTACGCGCTGCATTCTGGCCATTGCTCATCTGCTGAGCAGGTGAGTGAACGGCCATCTCGGCATAGGCAATACCGACGGGGCCCGCTAGACTCATAAACAGATCATTGGCATCGAGTCGTATCGTATCGGCTATGTCGATACCTGCCTGTTTAAAATAGTCTTCATCGTAATCTGACGTTAACGCTTGAGCCGTTAAAATATTAAAGATTTGTTGTGAAATATACTCATTAGCATAACGTTCCATTCGGTTAACATCGATGCCATGAGCTTGCTGGTCATTGTTTTCTTCAGCGTAGCGCATAATGTCGTTGGAAATAAGTAACATGGCATTCCAGGGACGTAAGCGATCCATAAAGCTGTTATGACCCGTTTGGTTGTGATTGGGGTGATTGTAAGAAAAATCCCATTCTTCTGAGAGATATTTACAAAGCAGTCGGCCAGTATTGATATAAAGCGCTTCTGAAATCTCAAGTCGCTCACGCGACAAATTGGGCAGGATACAGATACCTGCACTAAAAATAGGTTCAAAAACAAAGGATTGGCGCTGGCTCTTCGAAGACTTGCTTTGGTGATTTTGAAAAGTTTTACTCATGTAGGCATACTGCTGGGCCATCCCAAATTCTGATGCCATGCCTGAACCTGTACCGCCACCTGCGCTGAAAATATAAAAGAATAAACGCGATTGATTGGCTTTAATGCCGCATGAGTCAATCAAATAGGAGTGATAATCTTTCCATCGGTAGTCGCTGAATTGATGCGGGTTCTTTTGTAAGATGATTTTGGCTAAATATTGACCAAGGATGGGGGCGTTACCCGCACCACCTGCATGAATTTCAGCCAGATTCATGATCTGCATTTTTCGATAATTTTGCAGGAAGCGTTTTTTATCTGTGGTCGTTGTATAAGCAATTCGACCACGGATGTCTTTATCGAGGTCGCCCAACATCACAATGGGCTCAATTAAAAACAACGGGTTAAATTGATTACCTTGATCATGGCTATGAAATAATCTTGAAAGAAAACTCGATCCATCATTATCCAATGCTTTCAGTTTTTCTTCATCATCAAGAAGATACAGTTGCCTCGCTTCATAAACGAGCTTGGCTACGTTGAGCGCGATATTGGATCCGCATCGGCCAAAACCTACGAGGCAAACGGACGGAAACTGAGGTAAAGGATGATCTTCGTTATCATCTGAATAGGAAATCATTTCTCGAAAGCTGTCTAATTGATCGAGAATACGTTTCTGATCAGCATCGGTATAAAAGACGTTGGTGTTTATTTTAGGGATGACAGGAAGATTTTGATCGTTGCTCCCTGAAGTATAGAAGCGTCTGTCAGCAGCAGGGTTGAACAGCGGAATATGCTTAAACGAATCAGTATTATCTTTTTCATCAGTCATAGAGGGTACATCCTTTATGTCAGCTTTTTTTAGATCTTTGGATCTAAAAGCCATGCTTCCTTTAAATAAGTTTATTTATTCTTTCATTTTCTTTCATTTTTAGTTTTACAGCCTTATTTTTTTGGTATTCATTGCTTCAGTAAATATTAAATATCTGTAAGTAAAAATATTGAGGTTGTTTTTCTAATATCGTTATTGCTCTTTGAGTTTACTTTCGAGTTTGTTTCGCATCATGATTTTTTGATCAAAGGTTGATTTATCAATGTTTCAATAGTGTAGGTGAAAAAAATAAAATAACTTAATATTAAATACACTTTGTTTAAAAAAATTGTTATGTGCTTGTATTTTAAGTATTTAATCGTTTTTTGTATTTTTTAAATGACTATAAGTAATCTAACCTAATGAAATATAATGTATATTTTCAATTTGATTGTAAGAGAAAATATTTCTTATTCTTTTTCTTTCTAATTTCTAAACTTTCCGATTGTTGATCAATAACTATACTGTTTAAACCATTTAAAAATTTCCAATAATATCAGGATTCAAAATGATTAGAGTTGCCTCTGTTGTTGTATTCCTATGTGCGTTATACATTACTGGTTGTTCCAATTTCAAAATTGCCAATAGTCACCTTATTAAAGCTGAAGCTTATCGCAAAGTTAAAACCGAAAATATCTCTGCAGTTGAAGCGATTTATCAAGCAACGGATAAGTTAAATGAAGCCAAAAAAACGGATCTTACATTTTATTCTCCTTTGCACTTAAAGAGAGCAGAAGAAAAAATTTCTCGAGCGAATTCCTTGCTCCGTTTACGTTCTTCAAAACGTAGTCGTCTCTCTGCTGCAACGACGGCCATCGAAGCCATTAAAATTATCGAAGCAGCCAGTGATAATAAGAAAAAAGTAGAAGAAACATTGGCAGATGTATTAGCACAAAAAACCCTTCTGGATTCGATGACTATTGATGAATCAATGGTTGAGAACTATCAAATTGGTATGAATAAAATTGGTCAATTAGTGCGTTTAGTTGAACAGGATAAAGTTGAGCGTTTAAGTGTGTTACAGCCTCAAGTTGTCAGCTATCTTAATCGATTGGAGGCGAAGGTCACCAAAGCAAGTGCACTGGCTAAAACCAAAGAGATGCTTTTAAAAGCAAAAGGGATTCATGCTCAGCGTTTTGCAAAATCAACCTATCTCAGTGCTGTTGAAACTTATAAAAAGGCAGTCGTTTATATTGATGTAAACTATAAAGATAAAGCGGCTGTTACAGTTAAAGCGGATGAAGCCTTTTTAGCTGCATCTCATGCTTTCTTTGTCGCACTGGAATCGCAAAAAATTGTACAATCTGATGCTGCCACCATTGAGCAATATATTCTTGAGGTTCAAGCATATTTAACCCATATAAATAAGCAGCTAGGTATTGATAACCTGTTAAATCATTCGTTAAAAAAACAAGCGGAATTAATTCACGATGCTATTGGGTTAAAAAGCCAGCTTCAATTGAAGCAAATGACAGAAAAAGCGGAAGCTGAGTCCATGTTATCAGACAGTGCTGATACCAAAGTTGAGTCCGATGAGTCAACCATCTCTGCTGAAGCCCCAGCTAAGCCAGAAGAAAAGCCTCAGCATGTTTCTTCATCCAAACCATCTGCTAAATCCCAAGAATCTGAATTAGAAGAATCTAAATTAGAGCAACCTAAGTTAAAACAAAAGGTTGATATGGCGCCATTAGTTAAAACAAACGTTGAAAAAACAACCCCTGAATCAACAGTTGAGGCTGAAGTGACAGTCTCAACTGTTGATGTTAAGCCAAAAGAAAAGGCAGACCCCATAAAATCTACATCGACTGATAAAGTCGCCCCTGTTGTTGAGAAATCAGACGTTACTTCGGTTTCGTCTGACTCAGCTATTTCTGAATCATCAGAGCCATCAGAATCTGAAGATAAAGTGATAGATGAGATGAAAGTTGTTACTAAAGTGATTGATTAATTGATAGTCGCTTTTGCTCAATGAGAGTATCCCACTGCTTCTAGCCATTTCTCCTCCGAAAGGTAGTTAATTTGAAATCATAGATTTCACGTTAAGTATCTTTAGATTGTTTTTTGACACAAAATCTTCACCCAAACGTCATAATCCATCGTTATATTTGCCACTCTGATCTCATGAGTAATGATGGATAAGAATAATATGGCGGTAAAATCTTCCTCGATGATGACAAAACTGTTACTGAGCGGTTTAAGTGTGTTGTCATTACCTGCGCTATCAGATGCTGTGGTTAAAGGGCAAGTGACCATAGCTAACCAATCGGACTTTGAAAGTGCTGAAGTTCGTATTAAAGAGCTGAATCTGACCAGCTCGACTGACAGCTTGGGGCAATTTATTTTTCCTTCGGTTCAATCGGGATCTTATACCTTAGTAATTAACGCTTTAGGATTTAAGCCTCTCTCAATTCCTATTGTGGTTGCTGATGCATTAATAGATAAGAAGATAGCACTCGAACCAGAGTCAAACACTGAAGAGGTCTTGGTGTATGGTCAAGCTGCAGCGTTAAGTTCAGCTATCAATCAAACCCGCCAAGCCGATGGTGTGATTGATGTTATTGATACGAAGTCGATGGGCGATTTTCCTGACCAAAATATTAGTGAGTCCTTACAGCGTTTACCGGGCGTCAGTATTCAACGCGATCAGGGTGAAGGGCGTTACGTCAGTGTGCGCGGATTAAATCCTGATTACAATTCAGTCAGTGTCAATGGCATCAGCTTGCCTTCTCCTGAGGCCGATACTCGATCGGTTGCACTGGATGTTATCCCTAATGATTTGATTGGCTCTGTCACCGTCGATAAAACCATTACTCCTGATAAAGATGCCGACGCTTTAGGCGGTGCAATAAATATTAAAAGCCTCAGTGGTTTTGATCGTGAAGGCTTTAGTTATAAAGTTTATGCCGATGCAAGTTACAACGACCTTGTTAATGATACGAGTCCAAAGCTTGGGTTAACGCTAACGGATCGAATGAGTTTTTTTGGCAAAGAAGATGCGCTGGGTGTGGCATTTTCATCGTCTTACTATCATCGTAATTTTGGTTCCGACAATGTCGAAACTGGCGGTAAATGGTCTTTTGATGAAGCTCAGCTTGAAGGTCTCGAAGAAATGGAGCAACGGGATTATACCATTACTCGTGAGCGCCTAGGGTTTGGATTAAATGTTGATTTACGCTACTTCGACAATACCCATCTTTATTTCCGCACCCTTTATTCCTCTTTTACTGATGATGAAGAGCGTTTCGCGAATAAATTTGAATTTGGTGATCCACTGATGCCAGGTGACATTGCGGAAGAAGTTGAAGTGACTAGAGAATTGAAAAACCGAGAAGAAACGCAGATTATTCAGTCGTATGCTCTAGGCGGTGAGTCGCGCCTTGATCACTGGATCATTGATTATCGTTATGGTTATTCTGAAGCAAAAGAAGATGAAACGATGCATATCGACGGCGCTGCATTTAAAGCAGAGTATGGTGCGGATGCAGGTATTGGTTTTTCTAACAGCCAAAAGCCAAAAATTACTTCAGTCGCTAATATTAACGCACCTTCTGATTACGAATTCGACAAAATTGAAATGGCGGAAGCGGATGCAACTGACACTCAGCAAGTGTTTAACTTAAATGTGGCACACGAGTTTTTTATTGCTGATAAACCGAGTGTTGTTAAGTTTGGTACAAAAATAAGCTTGAGAGAAAAGATCGCTGAAGAAACCGTTATTGAATACTCTGAGGGTGATAATGGGCTACCCAATAACAAGCTAGATGCTTTTGTTGCTGCAAAACCCGATTATTCCCTGGGTGATTTTGGCAACGGTATCAGTAAAGATCGCTTAATGGAGGCTCTGCCTTTATTGGAAGCCGAAGAAGATTTGGAAAAATCTGCTATTGGCGATTACACCATTAATGAAGATATTGTTGCTGCCTATGCAATGATGCGCATGGATATTGATCACCTGCGTTTGATTGCAGGGGCTCGCTATGAAGGTACAGAGCGTTCATTAACCGGTAAGCGTTTTGATGAAGATGCTGAAGAAGTCGTTGCGACTCAATATAAATCTGATGATCACCATATCTTACCGGCGGTGATTGCCAAGTATGAACTTAACGATTCGTCGGTGCTTCGAGCCGCGTGGACTAATACCTTGGCAAGGCCGACGTTTGAGCAGCTATCCCCCGGTGCTTTACTTAAAGTCGAAGATGAAGAAGGCGAGTCGGGTAACCCGCAGTTGGATACCATGACCTCATCGAATATGGATATCGGTTTCGCTTGGTATCCGGATGACGTCAGTGTTGTCTCGGTTGGTTTATTTTATAAACAAATTGAGAACTTCATTTACAAAACGGAATTAGACAGTGGCACATTAGGATTTCAAGAAGGTCTGGCCATGGAAACCTGGAAAAATGGTGAAAGTGCAAGCCTAATGGGCGCCGAGTTTAGTGCCTCGCATCAGTTTGATTTTGGTCTGTTATTGTCAGCGAATGCAACCTTGATCGACAGTAACGCAACACTGGAATGGCTGGATGATGATACCGTTAACTCTCGAGATATTCGTTTGCCGGGTCAATCAGATTTTGTCGCTAATCTGTTGATTGGATATGAATATGATCGTTACTCGGTTCGGTTAAGCGGAAATTACCAGTCCTTGATCCTTGATGAAGTCGAAGACATTACATCAAAAGTCCATGATATTTACATTGATAACAATATGCACTGGGATTTCGTCGCAAAAGCACGCATATTAAAAAGCCTTAGCGCAACATTTAAGGTGAGTAATTTAACCGATGAATCTTACTATGCCTATCAATATAAATCAGAATACAACTATCAATATGAAAATTATGGCCGTACCGTTCAGTTAGGTTTCGAATTGGCCGATTTCTAATCAATAATGTGTTTGATCGATAATTAAAAAAGAAATACCTAACACTCAACTGCTATCTGGTGGGTTGAGTTTTAGGTTTGAAATAACGAAAAATAAAGGTTTATCTATGAAAAAACTCAGGTTGGTTTCCATTAGTCTAATGGTCTTGTTTTTTGCAGCCTGTGCAAATAATTCAAATCAAACGACAAACTCGCGCAGTAATCCCATAGCACTTTCGATGCATAAAAATGCTGTTTCTTTAGATAATCTAAGTGATATTTTTCCTATAAGTAACGATCTTGTATTGGCGAGTTCAGAAACCCAGGGGCTTTGGAAATTATCGCTCGACCCCAATGTGAAATCTCAAGAGCTATTAAAGAAAGGGGAGTTTGAAACCCTGGGAAAAGTCAGCAGCCAATTTGCGGTCGTGGATGCAAAAAACAATCAATTAACGGTATTTTCTTTGCCGCCGGAAGGGTTGAAAATACTTCATAAAATAAAACCAAAGAATTTATTACTTGAAGGATTCTGCGACTATAGATCATTAATTGATAATAATCATTATGTGTATTTGTTTGATGGTCAAGGTTGGGTTGAACAGTATCTGGTTGCTCAAGCGATAAACGAAAACGACCAAAAGAAAGCGATCTGGCTTAAAAAGCCCGTGTTTATCAAATCGTGGCAAGTGGGTAGTGAAGTGACCAGTTGTGTTACGTTATCTTCGACTCAGTCGATTTATATCACTGAGCCTACTGTTGGCGTATTTCGTTATCCTGCCGAAGCTGAAGGCGATCTTAAGCGTGAGTTAATCGCAGCAAGTCAACCTATTGGGCTACTGCCCTCAGATGCAACCAGCGTTGTTGCCATTAACCCACAAACACTAATGCTGGTCAATGAAGAAACCGATGAGTTATTTAGCATTAATCTTGGTTCGTATAAAATAACCCAGTCAACGCCTACAGGGATTGATGGTGCTGAAATTGAAAAGTTACATCGTTTAAACAATGCATTGGTTGCTATCGATAAAGGCAATGGGGTTGTATATCAATGGCCGTTGTTACCATTGTCAGGAAATACAGAAACAGGGCTCAATAATAAAGAAAAGTCACAGCGCAAAGAAACCGCGGTCTTTAGCGTTAACGCTGCAGTGGAAACCCCTGCGATGAGTTCGACAGGGGATACGGCCGATGACCCGGCCATTTGGGTAAATGAAAAGCATCCGCATAAAAGTCGTGTTTTGGCGACAAATAAAAAATCGGGACTCTTGGTTTATAACCTTAAAGGTAAGTTGATTCAGGAATTAGCACATGGCCATGTAAATAATGTCGATGTGCGAAAAGGCATGTCAATTCAAGGCAAAATCTTTGATATTGCCGCAAGCTCGAACCGTTCGAATAACAGTATTAGTCTCTACCGAATTCATCCAAATACTGGCCGAGTTGTAAAAGATATTGATGTTCCTCTGGCACTGGCTGAGCCTTATGGCCTTTGTATGGGCAAGAATGGCAAGCAACTCACCGTATGGGTCAATGATAAGTCAGGCCTCTTTGTTGAATACGTGTTAAGTGAATTTAAAGGAAAAATACAGGCTAAAAAATCAAGATCCTTTGCTCTGAAATCGCAACCTGAAGGCTGTTTTGTTGACGATAAATACCACCGCTTGTTTGTTGGTGAGGAGGATGAAGGTGTTTGGTTGGTTGATTTAACGCAACCCGAATTAACAACTAAGCCTGTGATAAAAGTAGGTGAAAGCTTGGTTGCTGATGCTGAAGGGATTTCTGTTGCCTACAACGGTTATCAAGGCAAAGATGTCCTGGTTATTTCAAGCCAGGGTGACAATAGCTATGTTTTGGTTGATGCTAACGCCCCGTTTAACGTTTTAGGTAAATTCAGAGTGACCATTGATGCCAAAAGAGGCATTGATGGGGTATCAGAAACCGACGGATTGGCAGTGTCTACAGTCAACTTTGGTGGGCAGTTCAACGAAGGCATCTTAGTTGTTCAAGATGGCTATAATGTGATGCCAAATCAAGCACAAAACTTCAAGTTTATCCCTTGGTCTCGCATTAAAGCTGGGATTAAATAATGGCTAAAACAATAAAATCGTCTTCTGACGAGAGTGTAAATCGTTTCAATCGATTAATTGAGGAAAAAATAACAGAACAAATGTCTGCACGCCTTAGCCGGCGACAGTTTACCAAGGGAGTGGCAACAGGGCTTGCCTTTGGTTCTGCGGCAAGTCACGGACTTGCTTTGACTAAGCCATCAGCATTTGATGGAAACAAAGTTTTCCCCTTTAGTGAAATCCCTCATAGCTTTGATGATAAGCTTCATGTAGCAGACGGGTTTTCAGCAAACCGGCTGATCAGCTGGGGAGATTCGTTTTCTGATAAAAAGCCGATGGATGTCAATAACCCAAGCGTTGAAACGCAAAACGGTAATTTTGGTTTTAATAACGATTTTATTGCGTATCTGCCGGTTAATGGCAGCTCCAATCATGGTGTTCTTTGTGTTAACCATGAATATGCTGCGCCACATATGATGTTTTCTGGTTATT
>CAKMZU010000097.1:10230-10829 GCA_929200485.1 uncultured Gammaproteobacteria bacterium
GTGTTATTGAGGTCAAAAAGATCAGTGGTGACTGGCAAATCGTGCGTGACAGTCAACTTAACAGGCGTATTGACTTAGATACGCCTATGGAATTGCGTGGCCCAGCGGCAAGGCACAAACGCCTTCAATCGAAAGAGAGCCGGGATGGCATTCATACATTTGGTACGATGGGGAATTGTGCAGGCGGTAAAACTCCTTGGCAAACAATGCTTACCGCTGAAGAAAACTTCGACCGCTATTTTAGTTCAGATACCGTAAACCCTCAGGAAAAAGCGAATTATTCAAGCTACGAAACGGCTAGCATGAGCGATGCTACCTTTGCGAAAATCGATGGACGTTTTGATGGTGAAAATAATCCATTGGGTTTTAATCATTTTGGATGGATGGTAGAGGTTGATCCTTTTAATCCAGCTTCTAAACCTAAAAAATTAACGGCTTTGGGTCGATTTCAGCATGAAGGCGCTAGTATTCAGGCCAAAACAGGCCAGCCGATCGTTGTGTATATGGGGGATGATGGTAAACACGAATGTCTTTATAAATTTGTGTCTAAAGCTAACTACCTGGGGGTTAAGGATACAACCCTACTGGATGAAGGGACG
>CAKMZU010000098.1:0-558 GCA_929200485.1 uncultured Gammaproteobacteria bacterium
AATATCAGCAGTCTTGCAGACTCGAGTTATTCTGATCAGGTAGAAGGAAAATCCCGTTCTGCTTATTTAAAACTTGGCAAAAAGCAATTTTTAGGAGATCTGGGAAGTGAAAAAAGTCTGTATAGGTACTTAGTTGACGTTTCGGATGCTGAGACATTCAGTAAATCCAAGCAAAACATATCAGGGAAGCTGTTTGAGATTAATGATGTGCTAGCGACAAAATACTTAGATCCCACGCGGATTATTTCGGCTCGGCCATATACTTTGACAGCAAAGTCATCAATTATAGAGCCTGAAAGTGCAGGAGACAAGAAAATTATTGATGCTAGCAAGATATATAATCCAAACTATCAACCTAAAAGAACTAAGTAGCGTGCAGTTAGGTTGTAAATAGTTTAATGTTTTTCTTTGTCTATCAACTTTAGAGGGTTCACGCAGTGATACCCTCTAATGAAAAAGTTAGATTCTAATACCGCCGTCCATTTCAATGGTTCGGCCTGTGAAATAGTCGTTTTCAGCAATGTAGATGGCGGTCATGCCAATTTCATAAGGCTCACC
>CAKMZU010000098.1:568-2293 GCA_929200485.1 uncultured Gammaproteobacteria bacterium
CACCTAAACGCTTTAATGGAATCATATTCGCCATTTTTTCAAGCGCTTCAGGCTTCATCGATTTCACCATGTCAGTTGCAATAAACCCTGGCGCAATGCCAGCGCTTCGGATGCCATATCGACTTAGCTCTTTAGACCAGGTAACCGTCATGGCATCAACGCCTGCTTTTGCGGCAGAGTAGTTTGTTTGCCCCATGTTGCCGGCTTTAGAAAGGCTGGCAATATTAATAATCACACCCTGGGTGTTTGTTTCGATCATTTTGGTTGCCGCTTCGCGCCCGCACAAGAAAACACCGGTTAAGTTAACATCAATAACAGACTGCCATTCAGCTAATGACATACGTTTAACAATTTCACCGTCTTTGGCTTTGATCATTAGGCCATCTCGCGTAATGCCTGCATTATTGATAAGGACATCGACTTGGCCAAAATCAGCAACCACTTGATCAAATAGAGCGGTAACGTCTTCTTCTTTAGCAACATTGGTAACATAAGTTTTAACCTCGCTGCCCTTGGCGTTAATCGTGCTTGCTGCGGCATCAAGCGCTTCTGGGTTCATATCGACCAGCGCCAATTTTGCCCCTTTGTCAGCAAAACACTCAGCCATTGAAAGCCCAAGACCTTGAGCGCCCCCAGTGATCACGACAACTTTATTGTTAATGTCCATTGATTTCTCTTAAGTTTGGTTTCAGTTAAGCGCTGGATTCTACCGAACAAATTCACGCTTTCCTACTTGAAATTCCATTTTGAGGGGCCATATTAGCTATGATCGGAAGAGAGAAAGACTATGCCATTACTGATTTTTATTGTCTTGCCAATTCTTGAATTGACGCTTTTTATCAAAATTGGCGAAGAGACAGGGGTCTTGTTTGTCATTGCCGAGATTTTTCTATCCGCAATGATAGGAATGGCTATTGTTCGCCATCAGGGATTTTCGACTTTACAGCGAGTGAATGAAAAACTCCAAAAGGGTGAGTCATCTGCTATCGACGTGATTTCAGCGTTTTTATTAGCGCTTGGTGGGTTGTTACTGATATTGCCGGGCTTTTTGACCGACAGTTTCGGCGCATTGCTACTTATCCCCCCCATCCGAGGGGGGGTTGCAAAATATATGCTTAAAAAAGGAGGGGGGCAGAGCGTCCACTTTTATGGATTCAGTCAACGATCGAACAAAAATCATGGCGATATATATGAGGGAGAGTATTCCGAGGAGCAACCAGAACGTAAAACGATTAATACTTTTGATAGAGATGAGAGCGGTTCTCAGGATGAAGATGAGAAGAAATAAAGCGAAAAAAATTGGTTAACCCCCCTTGAAATTGATTTTATTGTCGCCATAAAAGATGCAACTTTATAACGATAATTGTTTTTTAGAACCAAAAGCTGTGTTTACAGGAGAAAGTTTGTATGAATATCCGACCTTTATATGACAATGTGGTCGTCAAGCGTCAAGAACAAGAAGCGGTTTCGGCTGGTGGTATCGTATTGCCAGGTTCAGCGAAAGAGCAGCCAAATCAAGGTGAAGTCGTTGCTGTGGGTCAAGGTGGTTTATTAGATAGTGGTGAAACCCGTGCGCTTCAGGTCAAGGTGGGTGACACAGTCGTTTTTGGTAATTATTCCGGTAACACTATCACCGTTGGGGGTGAAGAGTTGGTTATCATGAAAGAAAGCGAAATTTTTGGTGTTATTGGTTAATTCCAATTAGTTGACTTTGAACGAATAAGA
>CAKMZU010000098.1:2303-4029 GCA_929200485.1 uncultured Gammaproteobacteria bacterium
ACGTACAATTCGGTGATTCAGCTCGTCAAAGAATGCTGGTAGGCGTGAACACCTTAGCTGATGCAGTAAAAGTAACGCTAGGGCCAAAAGGTCGTAATGTTGTTTTAGATAAATCTTTCGGCGCGCCGACGGTGACTAAAGACGGTGTTTCTGTCGCGAAAGAAATTGAGCTTAAAGATAAGCTTGAAAACATGGGCGCACAAATGGTCAAAGAAGTCGCTTCTCAAGCGTCTGATTTGGCAGGTGACGGTACAACGACCGCAACCGTATTGGCGCAAGGTATTGTTAACGAAGGCTTAAAATCTGTTGCTGCGGGCATGAACCCTATGGATCTTAAGCGCGGCATCGATAAAGCTGTTGCAGCTGCTGTTGAGCAAATTCACTCAATGGCTAAGCCATGCACCGATAGTAATGCGATTGCACAAGTAGGCACTATCTCAGCAAACAGCGATACGCAAGTGGGTAATATCATTGCAGAAGCGATGGAAAAAGTCGGCAAAGAAGGTGTTATCACTGTTGAAGAGGGTCAAGGCTTAGAGAACGAGCTTGACGTTGTTGAAGGTATGCAGTTTGATCGCGGTTACCTTTCGCCTTACTTTGTTACTAACACTGAGAATATGACGTCTGAAGCAGAAGCGCCTTTCTTGTTGTTGGTTGATAAAAAGATCTCTAACATCCGTGAGTTGTTACCGTTGTTAGAGCAAGTAGCTAAAGCCAGTCGCCCATTAATTATTGTTGCAGAAGATGTGGAAGGTGAAGCTTTGGCGACATTGGTCGTTAATAACATGCGTGGCATCGTAAAAGTTTCAGCCTGTAAGGCACCGGGCTTCGGTGACCGTCGTAAAGCGATGCTTGAAGACCTTGCGATTCTAACTGGCGCAACAGTTATCAGTGAGGAAGTTGGTCTTGAACTTGAGACAGCGACACTTGAACATCTAGGTTCAGCCAAGCGTGTGACCATGGATAAAGATAACACGACTATCGTTGATGGTGCAGGGGAAGCCACCAACATCGAAGCGCGTGTTGCTGAAATCCGTGTTCAGGTTGAAAACACGTCTTCTGATTATGACCGTGAAAAACTGCAAGAGCGTGTGGCCAAACTGGCTGGCGGTGTTGCTGTTATCAAGGTTGGTGCGGCAACTGAAGTTGAAATGAAAGAGAAGAAAGCACGTGTTGAAGATGCACTTCACGCGACCCGTGCTGCCGTTGAAGAAGGTGTTGTTGCAGGTGGTGGTGTTGCGCTGATTCGTGCGGTTGAAGCAATCCGTGGCCTTGAAGGCGATAACGAAGATCAAAACCACGGTATTGCGGCTGCATTACGTGCAATGGAATCGCCAATGCGTCAAATCGTATCCAATGCGGGTGACGAAGCGTCTGTTGTTGTTGATAAAATCCGTGGCGGTGAAGGTAACTTTGGTTACAACGCAGGCACTGGTGAGTATGGAGACATGGTTGAAATGGGTATTCTTGATCCAGCTAAAGTGACTCGTACAGCACTTCAAGCCGCAGGTTCTGTTGCTGGTCTAATGATTACAACGGAATGCATGATTGCTGATTCCCCTGAAGAAGCCGGTGCTGCTCCTGCTATGCCTGATATGGGCGGAATGGGTGGTATGGGCGGAATGGGTGGTATGGGCGGCATGATGTAATCATCATGTAGCCTTTTCATCCGCGTTCACCGCGTTTCAAAAAGCCCGCAATCCTTTGGTTTGCGGGCTTTTTTTTG
>CAKMZU010000098.1:4039-7764 GCA_929200485.1 uncultured Gammaproteobacteria bacterium
GTTTGGGAGTTATTATATTTTAATGAATTTAATTAAGATATCAGATGATAATAAGTTGCTTTATTGATGGAGAATAATTGGTGGTTAAGAGGTAAATATGCAGGCAAGCTTGTGCTCGGTATTGGTAGGCGGAAGTGATTTTAAACTAACAAGGAGTTCGCTTAGTCTTAAGAATTCACTCGGAAGCTAGCAAGGTAGCTTCCGAGATTTTGCATATCAAATCGGTAAAGAATCTGCCTTACACTGTTTTGATGTACTATTGCTTAATGAGCCATTGTTTACGGTTAATTTGAAGTTATAGTTGCCGTCCTCGGTCAGTTTTTTGCTGACGCTTGAGGCGCTAGGATCAGACAGATTGGTATTGCCACCAAAAGGCGCAGAAACTGTCCACGAATAGGTCAGGTCACCCCCGTAAGGGTCAAAGCTGTTACTGCCATCCATTACGACAGTCTCACCGCTAGATACCACACTGTCACAGCCTGTAATGATAGCGGTGGGTTCGGTCTGTGTATTGATAAGTAGCTGATCAGTATGGGTGTTAGCCCCATCAGATAAGCTCAATTCAATCAAGTACTGGCCATCAGTGTCAGGGGTAAAGCTGGTGTTAACCCGTGTAGCGTAATCAATGGTTGCCGTGCTGCCTGCGGGTTTTTCGGCAATGCGCCAGTTGAAGCTCAATGCTTCATAATTGGTTGCATCACTCAATGAGCCATCCAAGGCTATTTTATAGTTTGTTTTCATTAAGCCCGGGAGTGATTTGATGGCTGCCTGCAGGGGTTTTTCAGGTAAAAATCCGTTATTAAAATCAAAGGATAAATGCTTGGCCTGATACCAGCTTAGGCTATCCCAGGAAACGAAAATCTGGTTGTCTTCAAAGTCAAAGCCTACCACGGAAGACTCACCACCTAACACCAGAAGTCTGTCTTTAAAGTGAATCGTTTGATGTTCACTAACACCACCTTGACTGATGGCATCGGGCTCTTTGATCCAGGTGATGCCATCGGTTGATGTGAGTGTGTCAGCACTGGTATTACCCGAAAAATAACCACCTGTCAGTAGTAGTTGACCATCAAATACGGTCAGAGTATGTCCGTGTCGCTCAAGATCGGCGTGAGTCGTCAAGAGTGACCAGTTAATGCCATCGGTGGATTGGTACACATCGTTCATCACAAGATTGCTGCCGCCTATACCGCCCACAAGATAGAAAGTATCGTTAAATACCTGAACAGCATGATTCTTTCGTACTGGAAAAGCAGCGCCAGTACTTTCCTGCTGCCAGGTAGCACCATCAGCAGATGACCAGACATCGTTGACTAGGCCTGCGTCGGTGGAACCTCCGATGATCCACAAGCGGTTATTCTTAACAACGACTTGATGGCCGCTGCGAGCAGAAAAGCCAGCTACCTGATTGACTTCTACCCAGTCAATACCGTTGCTGCTATGCCAGACATCGTTTTTGTAACCATCAACTTCACGGCCACCGATGACCCAAAGTGCATCGTTAAAGGATACGAGTTGATGTTCATCACGAGCGGTAAAGGGCAATTGGTCACTGCTAACAATTGTTTGCCAGTTCAGGCCGTTGTTTGAGGTTAATACGCCTCCTGTCAGTTGGTTGTTGTGATTGCGCCCGCCGAGCATCCACAATGCATTTTTAAATTCAATCGCCTGATGAGATTTGCGGTTGGAGAAGCGGTGATAGTGATCAAGCGTTTGCCAGTCAATGCCGTTTTTGGATACCCAGTGTTCATAGGAGTAGCCACCGCCGGAGAAGACAAAGAGATTTCGTTTAAATGCCACTGCTTGATGGTAAGCTAATGCCGTAAACGCATTGTTGGTTTCTCGCGTCCAGTTAACGGCATCTTCTGATGAATATACCTGCTTACGGTAGCCGTTAGTGTAGCCCGAAATTAACCAAAGCTTGTCATCAAAAGTCAAGATCTGATGACCGATAATCCCACCATAGGTTGGTGAGCTGGTTTCTTTTGTCCAGTTTAGGCCGTCGCTGCTTGAATAGATTTCTGTGTTGCGCTTTGATGTACCTGATTGAGACTGGCCATTAAAGACCCAGAGTTTATTTTTAAAGACAATGGCCTGATGCCAGTATCGAGGGCTAAAGACATTCGTAGTGGTTTCAACTTGCCAGTTGGCACCATCGGTTGAGGTAAGTACATCGTTTAGGAAGGCTGAGCCGTTCTTGCCGCCGAGCATCCACATCTTGCCGTTAAAAGCGACTACTTGATGATGGCTGCGTCCCTGATAAGGGGTAACTTGTTCAACCTGCGTCCAATCAATGCCATTATCCGAGACCCAAACCTCATTAGAAAAGCCGGGGTTGCCGCCAGTTAGCCACATTTTGTCATTGTAAACGACGACGTGATGTTCTTCCTTTGAGCCGAAAGGCGCATGCTCAACGACCTTTGACCAGCGATAACCATCGTATGAACGCCAAATAGCATCATCGGTCGTTCTGCCGATTTTTAGTTCGCCGCCTATGCTCCAAAGCGCGCCTTTAAATTCTACCACCTGCGCGAATCTCTTGAGCGGTAAAGTGATTTGTTCGGTAAGAATACTTTCTGAGACGTCATTATTGCGCTGTAACCAAAGATAGGAAGATATTGATGTATTTATGGTTTCAATGTTCTTGTAGAGGCTATGCTCAAAATCAAATATCTCAGGATTACTACAGCTCACAATATCCAGTATGTTGCAGTCGCCATTGTCAGTTTTCATCAGTGATAATGGGTCTTTATGAGGGTTCGATAATGATAAAATACTGTTGTCTTTGCCCTCTAATAAAATACCTTCAGTGGATTGTGCTAGTTGGCTGTTTGCCTGATAACAGACGACTTCACTGCTGTTGACTTCATCTTCCGAGAGCAGGCCGTCTTCGTTAGCATCAAAACCTTTATCAATCTGTATGCCACCCTCAGGACAGGTTTCATCTGCCGGTAGCTCGATTGCGGAGCTTAGTATAGGTACATTGCTGATTTCACTGCCGGCTATAAGGATAATGCCGTCTTCTGTGCAGGCGCCAAGGAATAACACCAGTGTCAATATTGCACTGGTGATAGAAAAGGGTTTGTATGACATGATGAGGGGTGCCGCTAAGATTTATTTTTATGAGTTTGTTATTTTGGGTTGCATCATAACATAAAACCTTGTCTTGAACATTTCTTATACGATTGTTTGCGATTGGATAGCTTTTTGGTTTTTGGGGGTTCTTGTGTATCCAGATTCGGAAAGGGTGAAGCAGTATTAGTGGTTTAATTTCAGCTGTTTCGAGACTCCGCTCGCCAGTGGGTGTCATCGAATGATGCTTCGCATTGTACGGGGCTTAATTGTTTTAGAACTATTGCATAAGGTTTGGTCTTACTATCTGAGCTTGTCGGCTTATTATTTTTTAAACTTTATTTTTTAGGTTCTCTTTGTTATGAAATTTGTCGTTTTGTTTTATCTGTTTTCATCTAAATTCATAATTGCGGGAACTACGACTGAGGAAATAATGGAGAAGCTTTGCTCTTCATCTGCTTTAGGATATTTTTTTGAGTTGACCGAAGCTTTTGTATCTCAAGTTGATGCTAGGTGGTCTGATAGATTAAGGGTGTTTGTTGATGCTGAAAAACTCCAGCAAGCAAGCAAAGTAGATGAGTTGGAATTTTGTCGGGCAGATAGTCTTCTGAGGAAAAAGGATGAGGCAGAAAAGTACCTGGATATTTCTAAGA
>CAKMZU010000098.1:7774-10825 GCA_929200485.1 uncultured Gammaproteobacteria bacterium
TATTCAGATTTCATCGCTGAAATAGACCATTTTGTAAAAATATCAGTGTGGTTGCAAGAAAATGCAGGTGAGCCGTCAAGTTCCTATTGGGGTAGAGACTATTTCATTGATAAACTTAAAGATTTGCGTGGGTGTTATGGCTCATCAAGTGATGCTGATATTGCGATTTCAATGGCCGAGTTGAACCCCCAAAAGAAAAAGACAGATATTGATGCCTATATTAGAAAAATGATTGATGAGCCTAAAAACGTAAGTGCTCAGGAATTAAGGCAAATTGCCACTAAAGAATGGCTGGATAATTATCAATTTGCATTGGATAAATTGGGGTTGATTTACAATCAAGGGTTAAGAGCATCAAGATGTAAGGAGGAAAATAGAATTCAGCAGCAAGAAGAGGAAAAGAGAATCCAAAAGCAAAAGGATAAAGAAATGATTGCTTCGCTGCTGGCAGATCTCTCGATAGTTGAGGGGGAAGCTGGAATTGGAAAATGAAATGAGTCGATGACACCCACCCACCCATTAAATTGCAATTAGGTTGCACTCAGTCCCATTAATCTGGATAATACGCGGCAAAATTCCGGACTAATAATAAGAAAACTGCATTAAAGAACGGTTTTAATACCCATTTTTAATGGCAATAATGACTGAGGTGGCAGAGAGTGACTGAGAAAGTACGCGGGCGTCCTGATAACTATTTCACGGATTGGAAAGAGCGAGAAGCCTTAGCAGAAGGCATGATTCCCTTGGTTGGGCGTCTATACCGCGAAAATAATGTCAAAACCTATCTTTATGGCCATTCTTTGCATAATGATTCTGTATTGGCCATTATGCAATCTCACCGAAAGGTGCGTGAGATCGAACAAAATGAACTCTCTGAGTTTGAAACTTTCCCTGTTTTAAAAATCCTCTCTGAACTGGATCTTGGGCCTGCGCATATTGATGTGGGACGCATAGCGGTCCATTACGAGGAAGATGCCAAACCTGAAGGTGTTTCTTTAGAAGATTATGTTAAGCAGGAAATTGCTGATCTAATCGGTGCAAGTGCTGAGGATAGTGAGCCACGCGATGTCGTTCTCTATGGCTTTGGTCGTATTGGCCGTTTAATGGCGCGTTTATTAATCGAGAAAACGGGTGGCGGTGAAAACTTACGCTTGCGTGCGATTGTTGTTCGTCCAGGTAAAGCCAAAAATGACCTTGAAAAGCGAGCAAATCTTTTACGACGTGACTCTGTTCATGGTCGTTTTCCCGGTACGATTCGTGTTGATGTAGAGCGTCAAGCACTAGTGTGTAATGGTAACGAAGTGAAAGTTATCTACTCGGGTGCACCAGAAGAGGTGGATTACGAATCTTATGGTATTAAAGATGCGGTAGTGGTTGATAACACAGGTGTTTGGCGTGATAGTGATGGTCTTGGTCGTCACCTTAAAGCCAGAGGCGTTAGCAAAGTTATTCTGACAGCGCCGGGTAAAGGCGATATGAAGAATGTTGTTTTTGGTATCAATAACAATGACGTATTGCCCGAGGATACTATCGTCTCTGCAGCATCTTGTACGACCAATGCAATATCACCACCGCTTAAAGCGTTGGATGATGAATATGGTGTGGTGCAAGGGCATGTTGAAACGGTTCACGCTTACACTAACGACCAGAATTTAATTGATAACTATCATGCATCAGATCGACGTGGTCGCTCTGCTGCCATGAATATGGTTATCACTGAAACGGGAGCAGCAAAAGCCGTTGCTAAAGTCTTGCCTCACTTCGCAGGTAGATTAACCGGTAATGCGATTCGTGTGCCTACGCCAAATGTGTCTATGGCAATCATGAATCTAACCCTTGAAAAAGAAACGACGAAAGAAGAACTTAACGAATACATGCGAAAAGTTGCATTACATTCGGATCTTCGGAAACAAATTGGCTATTCCAACTCTAATGAGTCGGTTTCGACAGACTTTGTAGGCTCAAGAGCCGCTTGTATTTTTGATTCACTGGCGACTATTGTGAATGGAAAAAATGCCGTGGTTTACCTTTGGTACGATAACGAGTTTGGTTATTCCTGTCAGGTTCATCGCTTGTTAGAGCAGGTGGCTGGGGTGAAGTACGCTATCTATCCTAAAGACTAATCAGTCTGAAAGATGCTTCCAATGTGTGGTGGAGGCATCCTTTCCTTTCGCTATCAGCTAATTGAGCTAATTGAGCTCATTGCAGCTTTATGATTGGCTGATACCGAAAGGAAAGCATTAAAATTAAACGTTGTAAACTTTGGTAGGGCTTATGATTAAAATCAAACGAGGCCTTGATCTACCAATCGCAGGAGCACCCGATTCTACCATTGTAGATTCGGGACAGGCTCGTTCGGTTGCGTTGGTCGGCTTTGATTATGTTGGTATGAAACCCACAATGCGCGTTCAGGCGGGCGATAAAGTGGTCAAGGGGCAGCCGCTCTTTGAAGATAAAAAAACACCGGGTGTTATTTATACCGCCCCTGCCACTGGCACAATCCGTGAGGTGAACCGTGGTGCACAACGTGTTTTTCAATCGATTGTTATCGATGTGGCTGGTGATGACGAAAAAACGTTCGCACAATTTCCGGCAGCAGAATTAGCCAGTTTAGAGCGGCAGAGTGTTGTCGATAACCTGATTGAGTCGGGTCTTTGGACAACCCTGCGTACACGTCCTTTTTCAAAAGTCCCTGCTATTGATAGTACCCCAGCTGCCTTATTTATTAATGCCATGGATACTAATCCATTAGCTGCGGATCCACAGATTATTATCAATGAAGATAAAGCGTCTTTTACTGCAGGTCTTGATGCGTTAAGCCGCTTATCGGATAACGTGTTCTTATGCCAGGCACCTGATGCCAGTTTGCCTAAATCCAGTGCCGGTAATGTTAAGGTTGAAACCTTTAAAGGGCCGCATCCTGCAGGTCTAACCGGTACGCATATGCATTTTCTAATGCCTGCGTCTGAAAAACGTACAGTTTGGTCTGTTAATTATCAGGATGTTCTAGCGATTGGCCGCTTGTTTACAACCGGTAAGCTGGATATGAGC
>CAKMZU010000099.1:0-4616 GCA_929200485.1 uncultured Gammaproteobacteria bacterium
AAAACGATCATTGATATGCTTAGCTGCCAATTGAGCAGCCACGCGCAATGCTTTATCAGCGTATTTAATATTATGATGTTCTTCAAAACGTGGCTTTAATCCTTTTAGGATTTTGTAAGTATCATCGACACTCGGCTCAAGCACATCTACCTTCTGAAAACGTCTGGAAAGCGCTTTGTCTTTATCAAAAATTCCACGATATTCATCGTAAGTCGTAGAACCGATACAGCGTAACTCACCACTGGATAATAAAGGCTTTAACAGGTTAGAGGCATCCATAACACCGCCAGAAGCAGCACCTGCACCAATAATCGTATGTATTTCATCAATGAAAAGAATGGAGTCTGGATTCTTCTTTAATTCAGCCAATAAAGATTTAAATCGCTTTTCAAAATCACCCCGATATTTAGTACCTGCAAGGAGTGAGCCTAGATCAAGTGAGTAAACCACACAGTTTTTAAGACTATCTGGAACTTCTTCATCAACGATTTTTTTCGCTAGGCCTTCAGCAATGGCTGTTTTACCAACACCCGACTCCCCTACCAGTAAAGGATTGTTTTTGCGACGTCTGGAGAGCACTTGTGACACCCGCTCAACTTCATCTGCACGACCAATCAAAGGGTCTGTACCGCCTAACTGAGCTTGTTTATTTAAATTTGTGGCATAATTTTCTAATGGACTTTCTGACTTGCTGTCCATATTGTCAGCATCAGAATCCTGAAGGGCTTCGCTATCAGTTTGTTGGTCACTATCTAATTTGCTGTTAGGCACTTTAGAAATACCGTGAGAGATAAAATTAACAACATCTAGACGGTAAATATTTTGTTGCTTGAGAAGATAGACTGCCTGGCTTTCCTGCTCACTAAAAATAGCGACTAAGACATTTGCTCCAGTTACCTGATCTTTGCCAGATGACTGCACATGAAAAACGGCTCGTTGAAGAACGCGTTGAAAACCCAGGGTTGGTAGCGTCTCTCTGTCATCCTGCCCTTCGGGTAGTATCGGGGTTGTGCCATCCAGAAAGGCAGAGAGATCCATTCGCAGACCATCCAGATTGGATCCACACCCTTGAAGTACTTCTACGGCAGCTTGATTATCCAGTAAAGCCAACAACAGGTGCTCAACCGTCATATATTCATGACGTTTTAAGCGTGCGTTTTGAAACGCTTCGTTAAGTGTTTGTTCCAGCTTTTTACTTAGCATGTCATTTGCCTCGTACCAATTTTTCAGTCAACCGTTTCAACATTACACATTAATGGGTGTTCATTTTCTCGAGAAAACTCATTCACCTGTAATGCTTTGGTTTCAGCAATATCATAAGGATATATGCCACAGACTGCTTTTCCTTTATTGTGAACATCTAGCATTGTTTGTGTTGCTTTTGATTGATCCATATTAAAAAAGGATTGCAACACATCTACAACGAATTCCATGGGTGTGTAGTCATCGTTGATCATAACCACCTGAAACATCTTGGGTTTTGCCAACTTAGGTTTCGTTGCCTGAGGAACGACGGCCACTTCACCATCACTACTTTCTCTGGTATTCATACTTAAGGTTAGTCGAATTTTTGAAGCTTTACGCATAACATCAATATAATTCATATTTTCTTACGAAATTAGTCCTAGCTTATCAAAGGCTACGGCCCAAAGTCGCCCAAAATTTCAGGAAATTGAGGGGTTTATCCATGAAATTATTTGAGTGTACAAAATTGAAATAACAACCCTTGGTTCTTATGGTTTTTTATCAAGCATTCAAAAAATGAATAAAAAGCGACGTGTTAACAACCTGACCACCCCAAAATAAAACAACTTAGTAGGGATTTTTATTTTGACTTAAATAAATCAACAACGCCTAATTGAGAACGCCCTCTAGTATTTTAAAGCAGAAAACTTGACGGAATAGCAATCCTCTCCAAAACTTTAGATGGGTCAGATAGAAAAGCAATTTAAACGTTTTGAGTGCAACTATCCAATTCATTGACTGAAGTAGATTTATTTTACCGCTCTAAAATATGTAAGGACTAGCAAGATGGAAAGAGGCGTCGTAAAGTGGTTTAACAATGCAAAAGGGTATGGTTTTATTTTACCTGAGGGCAGCAATCAGGACGTATTTGTACATTATTCTTCAATCAATATGAACGGCTACCGTACGCTTGCGACAGGCCAGCCCGTATTGTTTGATGCCATTTCTGGCAATAAAGGTCTTCATGCAACCGCAATTAAGATTATTGATTCAGAACAACCCTCTAATGACAATGAACAAGAAGCAAACGATTAAAATTTAATAGTTGCCTTTTCATTGTATCCTTAGTTTAGCCATATTCTGCTTCTATCATCTCCCAAAAAGGATAACTTAGACATTATCCTTTTTAATTATCCCTAATGTTTTTTCCATGAACGATTGACTTAAATTTTCGTCATTCTTATTTCGATTTCTCGTTATTTTATCGTTATCACCTATTTTTAATAGCATAATAACAAAAATATATACCAATGCTGAAATTCCTGATTTTTTTATGCTTTATATCAATAGATAAAGAGGCTATCGCCAACTCAACCTACCCCTTTAAGCAGAATCATATTGCCGTAGATTCAGACAATGACAGCTTTATGAGTATGAATGAAGATAAGGACTACACCTTCAGTCTTGGCGTTAATTATACAAATTTATCGCCTTTAAGCTCTTTAAAGCCCGTCCATCGAATACTAGGCTCATTTAATACTTTCCTCTTGGGAGAACAAGTTGATCCCTTTGCAAGCAATTATGGTTTTGGCCTATACGGCTTTACTCCGAAAATTAAAAGTGTCCCAAATACCTGGATTTTAGAGAGACCTTATGCAAGCTTAAACTCCCTCTCTTTTACAAATTTTTATTTATCAAAATCAAATAATCGCGCCGTAAAATCTTCTTTATCTGTGGGTGTACTTGGGCTTGATTTAGTACGAAACATACAAAACGCTTATCATAAAAAGGTTGGATTTAATGCGCTTAAAGGCTGGATGGTTCAAATTTCTGACGGAGGCGAACCTACAGCAAAATACACTATGGAGTGGCAACATAGAATCGCGAGCATTGAAAATCATCTGGATGTTATGCAATCTATTGAAACCTCTGCTGGCTATCTCACCGAAATAAACCATAGCATTTATTTACGGCTCGGTATTTTTTCATCGCCCTGGTGGAGCTATCAACCAACAACTAAAAACTACGGAGAGAAGACATTAACGCTCTCTCCTAAGACATTTGACACATATTTAAGTTTAGGTGTGGTTAATCGTCTGAGACTTTATAACAGCTTTTTACAAGGTCAGTTTTCTGAAAAAGATCATGCAGCAAGTAATAGTGAAGCAAAACCTTATATTGCAAGCTTTTGGATAGGGTTGACCACCGCATTTAAAACAGGGGCCCGTATTTCATATCATGCCAACTATCAGACAACGGAATTAAATAGCGGGCGTGCAAATAGACCTATGAGCTGGGGCAGTTTAGTTTTCAGCCAAAGTTTCTAAATCACTGCCAGATTGCAAATGCATAACTTTTCCCATATTACCCCCTATCTTATTGACAAATGATCTATAAAAAAGGTAAAAAATTAGTCATTGTTCAACTTAGGAAATGTCTGACATGGAAATGTCGCTAGGAAAGAAAATTCAAATAGCAGGTTACAGTATTTACAAGGCGATAACCTCCCCCACCTTCCCTGCCTACAACCCTGATAAATATCAAGATTTTTGTGAAAACCCCCATCCTATCTATACTCAAATTTTAAATGATAAAAAAATATTTTTTAATCCACGACAAGCCGCCTGGGTAGTTGGCGGTGATTTTGACACTGTTAAGTCGTTGATGCATGATCCAAGGCTGTCGATCCAGTTTTCGCAGTGGAAGTTTGCTCCGAAAACAGACTATGACAAGATGACGCCTTTAGCTCAGCTAAATGCAAATTTGTTAATGAGCATGCCACAGGAGAGTCATTCTCGAATCAGGCGTTTAGCTTCCCCTGCGTTTAATCCAAGACAAGTCGAAAATCTCACATCCGATATCCAGCAAATTATCGATCAAAAACTCGACACCATTGATGGTGAGTTCAACTTATTTGAGATTTCCTCTACCATCCCTTTGTTGGCACTTGCAAAATATATCGGTGTCCCAGCTGATTTTCAGAATGAATTTGAAGGCTTGTCTTTATCAATTTTGAGTAACTACGACCCCACACTTAAATTTGATATTGATTTGGCTATGGCAGGCCTCTCAATGATCAAAGGATTGATCGAAGAGAAAAAAAATGATGCCCAATCCCTAATCACTGACTATGAAAATATGAATAACACTGAGTTTTCTCTCGATGAATATGTCGCAGATAAAACCAAAGACTTTTTAACCAGCCTGATGATTAAAGTCATCAAAAGCGATGAAGGCCAAAAAATAACAGAAGCAGAAGCCTTATCATTAGTTGCTTCAGCCCTTGCTGCAGGGGCGGACACAACATTGCATCATATCAACTGGGCAATCAGTAACATCCTTAAAAACCCGCAGGTTATCCCAGAAATCCTTGCTGATGATTCTAAAAAGCTCTTGGATAACGCTGTTGTAGAAGCCTTCCGATGGGATAA
>CAKMZU010000099.1:4626-5804 GCA_929200485.1 uncultured Gammaproteobacteria bacterium
ACCTGGCGCATTCTGGCAGTGTCCGCTTTGCATTGGAAGATATCGAAATTTACGGTCAAAAAATAAAGAAGGGCGAGATGATCCGCCCGTTAAATTGTGGCACGTTTCGCGATCCAAACATCTTTGAAGATCCCGATGAATTTAATATTCATCGAAAAAACTTAAAAGATGTCTATACCTTTGGGGTTGGCCCCCACTATTGTTTAGGTGCAGCAATGGCGAAGAAGATAACGCAATTAACAATATGGTCTTTTTTAAAGCGTTTTCCCAATGCAAAAATTGTTTCGAAACCTACTTTTCAGAACCATTTTATTATCCGTAATATGACGCACTTAATGATTAATCCCTGTATAGATATTAAATCGAAGTAATATTTAAGTCGGAATAAAACTTTCTAATTAAACTCAATCTAAAGGAGGATATTAAAATTGGTAAACATACATGAAAACGAAATATATCGTTTCGATTATTCTATTGGCCTTGAGTATCCTTGTCTCCTTTTCGTCGAATGCCATTGACTATAAATGGAAAGTTACTGGTGCCGTTGTCACTAGCTTGGCAGTGATTGGGGGCGGTATTATTTATGTTACAAGCAAAAAATCAGAAAAAAAATCTGAGGAAGAAAATTACACCCCCCAAAATACGACAGAGGACAACACGGCTAGTAAAAAAAACAAAAAAAATAACAACGCTCCAGAAAAGCCTGATAGCCCTAATGTTAAAATGCTTGTCAATGGACAACATAACTTAGAGACAGTTATCTGGGGAATAGAAAATGATTTTGGAACAAAAAAACTCTATGAGGCACTTCCCTTTGAAGGCTATCTTGTATCATCAAAAGTTTCCAGGGACACCCTGAAAAAACCTTTTTACCTGGCATATGTTAGAGACAACTCAGGTGCATTAAGTGAAAAACAACCTGAACCTGATAGATTCAAGGATAAGTTTGACCAAGCAAATGGTAGTAAAATTGTCTCTTTTGATAGTAATTCTGGCAATAGATTGATATCACCTACCCCTGATAATGGCAAGGATTATACAACCGTTTACCGCTTTTCACATAACGCACCTGAAGAGGTTAAAAAAGAGTTATTTAAGAAGGTTGCAGCAGATATGAAGAGCGTGGCAAATAGTAATGAGGAGCGTTATTTTAACACTCATGGTCATGATGTTGGTTG
>CAKMZU010000099.1:5814-7363 GCA_929200485.1 uncultured Gammaproteobacteria bacterium
CTCCTAAATACTATAACGAAAAAATGAAACAAGCCTGCAAAATTAGCGAGTAACCTTTAAAATCTCATCTAATCTTGTCGCCTCTTCTGTTGTTAAGGAGGAGGCTTTTTCTTGTACCCCTCTTTTAATTCGAAAAACCACGAGCAGTCCAATAAAGAATAAAACGGCAGGTATCCCCCATAAAACAAAAGTATGCGTGTTTATTGGGGGGTTATAGCGAACAAAATCACCATATCTTGCGACTAAAAAATCAATAATCTCGTTTTCTGGCTTATCTTGATTGATGAGTCGATACACCTGAAACCGTAAATCCTGAGCAATGGGGGCATTAGAACCAGAAAGGTTCTGATTTTGACACTTAGGGCAGCGCAACTCATCAATCAGGCGATTATATTGAGCTTGCTGTTCAGGTGTTTTAAATGCGTAGGTTTCTATGACAGCCCAAGAACAGCTTACATAAAAAAACAGACTCAATAAAAAGATTTTTATCATTTAACACAAGCCTCTAACGTTAAACTGTTATAGATGCTTTTTAAGTGACCTTCCCAATTTTGAGTGTTTAGAATGCCGATATGTTTATAGCAAATAACACCTTGAGCATTGATAAAGTAAGTTTCTGGTGCGCCAACCACTCCCAGATCAAAGCCTAGAGAGCCATCCTGATCTTTTATAACGTACTTATACGGATTTCCTAAATCCTTAAGCCATTCAATAGCATCAGAGGGATCATCTTTATAATTGACACCAATAATCTTAACGCCCTCACTCGCTAGATGATTGAGAAACTCATGCTCTACCCGGCATGAAGGGCACCAGGTCGCCCATACATTAACCAATACAGGCTCACCTAAAAGATCTTTTTTCGATAATGATTTTTCGGTCAATAAATCAGATAGTGCAAAATCAGGAAGATGCTTACCGATCAACGCTGAAGGCAAGCTGTCAGGGGAATAATCCTTAGACATTAATACAGAAGCGAAAACCCCGCAAAGCACAAAAAATGCTAATAAGGGAATAAATAGTGCCCAGGAGCGTTTAGGCTTTGCTTTGTTGATTTCATTATTCTGCATAGTTTTTGTCTTCAATTTCTTGTCGATTAAACGCTTTTCTCATCTTGAATAGGATCGATAGCGCCTGTCAAAGACTGCCATACAAGCTGCAGCAAACATCATTAATGCGCCTAGCCAGATGAATCTTAAAAAAGGCTTAACCTGCACCCGAGCTGACCATGCACCATTATCCAATGGATCGCCTAATGCCACAAAAATATCACGGGAAAGCTTTGCGTCAATGGCGGCTTCAGTCATGGGGTTCGATGGCTGAGAGTCATAATAACGCTTCTCTGGATAAAGTTGTGTTAATCTTTCACCTGCTTTTGTCACTTCAATGACTCCCTGATCACTCTGGTAATTCGGTCCACGAATCTTTTCTACTGAGTGCAGTGTAAAGCCATATTCTTGAATGGTAATGGTTTGATTGGGCGCTAATTTCACATCCCTTTTATCATCATGAAAGCTGACAATACAGATACCTAACGCAGTGACAAGCA
>CAKMZU010000099.1:7373-10808 GCA_929200485.1 uncultured Gammaproteobacteria bacterium
GCCCAATACGACATTGAGAGTTGACCCAATTTCTTTTTCACCTGTTTAATGGAGCTGGCATTTCGACATTTCCCAGCCAAATCAAACAGCATGCTCGAAAGCAACCAGCCAACCATACCACTGGCAACAATTAAGGATAAAGAGACTTCAAGGCTAAATAGCAAGGTCAGCAGCACACAAAGTAATGTTGAGATGGGTAAAACCACGAATACCAAGGGCTTCCAGGTTGAGCTTTGCGTTTTTTTCCATCCAAGTGCAGGGCCCACTCCTAACAATGCCAATAAAATGAGCATGATAGGGACAAATAGCTGATTAAAATAAGGAGGACCGACTGAGTATTTACCCAAGTCAAAAAAGTCAGCGATTAACGGGAACAGTGTACCGACTAACACTACCAGAGATGCGACAACTAACAATAAGTTATTTAATAATAAAAACAACTCTCGGGAAGCCCATTGAAAACCTGAACTTCGATAATTCACGGGTGCTTTCAACGCGAATAATGTCAGTGACCCACCAATAACAAATACAAGAAAGCCCAGGATAAACAAGCCGCGATCAGGATCAGCAGCAAAAGCATGCACAGAGGTCAGCACACCTGAACGTACTAGAAAAGTACCTAAAAGACAAAGTGAAAAAGCAAAGATCGCCAATAACAATGTCCAGCTTTTAAACATATCGCGTTTTTCTGTCACAGCCAATGAGTGCATAAGCGCTGTTCCTACCAACCAAGGCATGAACGAAGCATTTTCAACAGGATCCCAAAACCACCAGCCTCCCCAGCCTAATTCGTAATAGGCCCACCAGCTACCTAAAGCAATACCTAACGTCAAAAACCCCCAGGCTGCTGTTGTCCATGGTCTAGTCCAGCGTACCCACGCTGGATCAATTTCACCTGAAAGCAACGCTGCAATCGCAAAAGCAAAGGCCACTGAAAACCCAACATAACCGATATAAAGCATGGGTGGATGAATAGCCATGCCAAAATCTTGCAGCAAAGGGTTCAAATCATCACCATTACCAGGAATAAAAGGTAGCGTTCGAAGAAACGGATTAGAGGTTAATAAAGAAAATAATAAGAAACCTATCGTTATCATACCGAGGACAGATAGCACTCTCGCTGTCATATCATCAGGTAATTGCTTGCTGAAAAATGCAACCGCTGCCGCCCATATGGATAAAATCAATATCCAAAGTAGTAGTGAGCCTTCATGCCCTCCCCACACGGCAGAAACCTTATAGATAAGCGGCAAGGCAATTTGAGAGGACTGTTTTACAATGGCGACACTGAATTCATCATTAACAAAACAAAATGTTAAAGCGGCATAAGATAAAATCACACAAAGCGTCATCCAATAAGCCAAAGGTTTGGCTGATAGCATAAGACGGCGTTGATTAAAGTGTACGCCAAGTAAAGGCACAACCGCCAAAAGCCCTGCTACTACAAGACTCAATATTAAAAAAAAGTGACCGATTTCTGCTAACATGACTGAAATTAATTTTTGTAGTATGTAGGTGGTGCGTCGGGTGTTTTGAGCGTATCTTTAAGTTCTGGCGGCATATAATTTTCATCATGCTTCGCCAATACTTCATGAGCAACGAAATGCCCCTCACTATTTAATTCGCCACTCATTACAACCCCTTCTTTCTCCGCAAAAAGATTTGGCAAGATGCCTTTGTAAGAAACAGATATCGTCGCTTCATAGTCTGTCACATCAAAAGTTGCCGTGAGCCCATCGTCTAATCGTTTAAATGAGCCTTCGACTACCATCCCCCCTGCTCGAATCTTTTTATTGGCAGGGGCTTCTTTATTAAGAATTTGTGTCGGCGTGTAAAAAAGATTCAAGTTATCTTTAAGTGCATAAAAAAGCAGACCCGTTGATACTGAAACAACAACAAGAAAGCTTAACACCCATATCAGGCGTTTTTTTCTAACCGGATGCATTAAGTGGGCTCCCGAAATCTGCTGTTTACCTTCGCAGGCCGATTCTGACGTTTAATTTTCTTCAACAATGACCGCTTTTGCAGCATAGGGTAAATAGCCAACATTAAAAAAATAATCAAAGCGACAAGATAGGTTGTCCAGACATAGATACCATGGCCATCCATGTAAACTAATGCGTCGAAACTATCAAATCTCATAGGTTCCCTCTTAACTCTTCAGCAGCGACTGCACCCAGCCTGTTTTCTTTTCACGCCGTAAAATCTCAACTCTGGCATGCAGAATAATGGCCAGGGCAAAAAAAGCATAAACACCGGCGATCATGATCAATAAAGGCCAGAGCATATCTGGATGCATACTGGGTTTTTCTGTCAATTTCAGGGTTGCAGGCTGATGCAGTGTGTACCACCAATCGACTGATTTATAGATTATAGGGATATTTACCGTACCGACTAACGCGAGAATCGCTGCAGATTTTTCAGCCAAATCTTCGCGAGTAAAAGCCTGCATCAAAGCGTAGATACCCAAATACAAAAACAAGAGAATCAGCATGGATGTGATACGAGCATCCCAAACCCAATAGGTTCCCCAAGTTGGCTTACCCCAGACTGCCCCGGTAAAAAGTGCAAGAAAGGTCATTGCAGCACCAATGGGGGCTGTGACCTTTAACATTATCCCAGCCATTTTCATGCGCCAGATGAGGGAAATGGCTCCTGCTGTAGCCATTAAATAATAACCAGCCAAAGCAACGAATGCTGTAGGGACATGAATATAAATAATGCGAAAGCTATTGCCTTGCTTATAGTCCATAGGAGCAAAAGCCAACCCCCAGATTGCGCCAACAACCAACAATGTAATAGTAACGAATGCAAGATAAGGCAATACCTTGCCGCTAATACTATAGAACCATTTTGGTGATCCTAATTTATGAAAAAACTGCCACATTTTTTATTATTCTGTCTCGTAACTTGATTAGCGCGCTATCAATGCGCTTCTAAATTTATTTTAAGTGCCGCACTAATAACAAAAGGTGTTAAAAATGTCGTTAATAGCGTTAAAGCACCTAACAATGCCAAATAATTACCTACAATAGGAAGGCTTTGATTAGATGCATTCAAAATTGCTGCCAATAATATCAAAACTGGAACATTCATTGGTAGAATGATAAAAATCAATAACATACCAGTATTTCTTAATTTAACAGTTAACGCCGCACCTATTGCCCCCAAAAACACCAGATTAAGACTCCCCATTGCAAACGCCAGAAATAGATCCAATAACGATTGGATCGGCATCTGTAACATAAAACCTAACACTGGCGAAAAAAGACTCAACATAAAACCGCCACTCAACCAGCTAACGAAAACTTTTATACCCTGCAATAAATAGTCAGAATGAGGACTACCAAATAACAAAGCGGTTGTCCCATCATCAAAATCTTCCTGAAATAGGCCATCTGTTGTCATTAGAGCTGAAAGCAACAAAATCATTAT
>CAKMZU010000100.1:0-4038 GCA_929200485.1 uncultured Gammaproteobacteria bacterium
ATGTCGAGTTTCTGATCCCGATGTATCGAAACATGCAGCCGAAATTACACAATACGTTTACTGATGATGTTATGGCGGAAGAATTAGCGCCTATTCAGGCCAATGTTGCAAGCTCAGACTTTAGTCAGGCCTATCAGCGATTTGGTTTGGCCTGGCAGTTGGATGGTTACCAGTTGGCAAGACTACAAGCTCTGGCAGAATATCGAGAAGTGCTTATGCGCAAGCTTGATCGCCCGCGAAAGCATATTGCATCCAATGATGCATTGTTTCTTCTGGCCAAAAAAAGCCACTGGCAATCGCCGCAACTTTATAACATTGACGGATTCCCAATAGGGCTCAATAAATCTCGGTTTGATCAATGGTTAGCCCTGTTGAATCAAGATTATCAGCCGCTCGAACCTGTAAAACGCGCCAGGAAGCCTGGATCACGACTTCGAAAAGTCACCCGGTTTCTCAAAGCCATGGCCGAAGAAAACCAAATTGCAGAGCCTTTATTGCTGAAGAAGTCCTGGTTAAAAGTGCTTGAGCAGCAGATAATGAACCGTCCTGATGCACCTGCAATAACAGGCTGGCGTCAACCTTTTTATGACAAAGCTATTGCGCTTGGCAATCAAGAATCAGATCAGCAAGATCCAGTTGAAAATCCATGATCATTTGTAGTATTTATAAAAGTTTAAAAAAAGAAGGCCTTTATCTTTTTGTTGATAAGAAAGAGGGGTTAAGTCGAGTACCGGATGCCTTGAAAAACTTATTTGGTCAAGAGAAACTGGCAATGACTCTTGCCTTAACAGCAGAAAAAAAGCTGGCAATAGCTAATGCAAAAGAGGTCATTGGTGCTATCGGTGAAAAGGGTTTTTATCTGCAGTTACCTGAGGTGATGGATGATGAAATGCTTGCACTAGCAGAAAAGAACAGCAAGATGCCTAAAGGGTTTTAACGACTCATGGCTGCCTTTTGGGAAACAAAATCCCTTGATGAAATGTCCGCTGATGAGTGGGAGTCCCTTTGTGATGGCTGCGGCAAATGCTGCCTCGTTAAGCTTGAGGATGAAGACACGGGGCGCATACATTTTACCAATGTTGCTTGTGAATACCTTGATGTTGAAACCTGTCAGTGTAAGGATTATGCAAACCGCTTTAAAAGCCAGCCGGATTGTACTTTGCTCACAAAAGCGGATATTCCTGCATTTCACTGGCTGCCATCGAGTTGTGCGTATCGGTTATTAAATGAAGATAAGCCATTACCTAAATGGCACCATTTGATTTCAGGGTCAAAGCAGCAGGTTTTACAACAAAAACGGGCAATAAACGGCAAGATAGTGAATAATGCTGACTTTGATGATGAAAGACTTCAGGCCCATATTGTCCGCTGGATAGACTAATACATTCTCGGATATGAGTCTTGGGAGATATAATGTTACTTGAGCAAGAATTCCTTATTGTTTGGCTGATTTATCTTGGCGCAAGTGTGGTCTTTTTATTCTTTTGGTTCTTATTAACCAAGCCTATCCCAAACCCATGGATTCGCATGTTCTTCCGTGCCCCAGCCTTTGCTTTGTTGTTTATGCCTTTGCATATACCCAGTCATAATATGGTGTCAGAGCATATTTATACACCAGCGATTGCAAGCTTGGCCATTGATGTGGTCGCCGGCCATTTAGACCAGGCAAGTTATGTGTTGCCCTACTTATTAGCATCGGTTTTGGTGTGCTATGTTTTTGGATTTTTATATGTTTATTGTTTTGGCAATAAATAATTGATGACAGGGTTGAATGAATCCGCTACGCGGCTTTCGAGTGTGTAGGTCATTAAATCTAGAGCCATTTCTTTGAGCTAACTGTTTTTGTTAGTGGTATTCAGCGTAGAGCCGCGTAATCAATTAATAGATATTCCCAAAAAATAACTAGGGTTGGGCGTTTTGTGGGAAATGTCTTACAGGTGCTGGTGTGGCTATCCTACTTTTTTATTTTTTAATCAGGGGCATACTAACAACATGGACGTTAAGCAAGGAATGCTTAAAAAAGACTAACGGTGATGAGAGAAGGATTTTTCTCATATGCTTGAGCTCTACAAGGATTCGTAGGTGACAGCAACAGTTAGCACTCTTCGCAAGGAAGAATAAGCCAAGGATGGCTTATTAGCGAGTCTTAAAGTCATTAATGGATAGGGATGTTGAGCCTATTATCGCCGAGACTCTTCCGTTGCTTTGTTTACCATTGCAACAAAGAGAATGATCTCGGTTTTTTTATGCCTGAAGGTTTTGTTTTAGTTTTATTGCTTTGTTTGGAGATTAATATTTAACACCTTATCAAAACGGGTATTCTCTATTGCAAGTGAAGTATTAGTCGGGGCTAATTAATACATACAACAAAAGTACTGTCGAATTCTGTTCCAAATTCCATGCGTGATTATTTTTATTTTTGATCCTTTTACGACCTCTGACTCGATTCTTTTTTTCACTTCTGAATCTACGAGTTCTTTTTGGAATCTTTTTTCTTCATCGTTTAGAGGTTCTAAGCAACCGCTATCAAGTATGTTTTTTAGTTCTGATTTGAGTTCTTGTTGTTCAATTTCGGAGGAGTTCTTTTCGACAAAGACCAAGAACCAGTCCATTGCCTTTTCTAGTGTGGTCTCTTCATCTGTCTTCAAAGGTTCATTAAGCTTATCTCTACAGATAGTTCTGTATTCATTATAAAGAGTCTCATTTGCTTTTTTTAAGTGAAATAAAATTCTTATAATAATTTTTGATTTATCTTGGCAGATTCTTCCATTTTTGTGTGTGAACTTATCTTCTTTATCCTCCTCGAACTCCCGCATATTGTTGTATTGCATGATCCCCGCTATTGTCGATAGAGATAAGGTTGTAAAGAACAAGGAAAAGATCAATAAGAAAACAGTCGTTTTACTATTTTGCATAATTTAGAATGGCAGAGCGTTGAGGTTGATTCCTTGCTTGTGAGAGAAATATTGGATTCTGACAGTGCGCTATTTACTCTCTTTGGATATATATGACTATGTATAGTTCAATAAATCGTCTGGGAGCGTTGAAAGCATATGGATGAAAAAATAAGGCGGGCTGAATGTAGGAAATATCTCACAAGCACTAGTGCCGCCATCCTACTTTTTTATTTTTTTATCGAGGGCATACTAACAACATGGACGTTAAGCAAGGAATGCTTAAAAAAGACTAACGGTGATGAGAGAAGGATTTTTCTCATATGCTTGAGCTCTACAAGGATTCGTAGGTGACAGCAACAGTTAGCACTCTTCGCAAGGAAGAATAAGCCAAGGATGGCTTATTAGCGAGTCTTAAAGTCATTAATGGATAGGGATGTTGAGCCTATTATCGCCGAGACTCTTCGGTTGCTATGTTTACCATTGCAACAAAGAGTATGAACTCGGCTTTTTTTATGCCTGGGTTTTTTGTTGTCTGCCACGAAACGAGATCTCTAGATCCCACAGCTAAAACCATCTCAATATTATTTTAATTACAACAGTATTTTCTGATTAAAACTGTGCTTCAAAACCAATCGATGGAATAATGCCTAAACTTCGTTGTGTGCTGACTGGCACATCCTTTCCGAAGCCTTTAGGTGGCTTAATGGTATCTTGCCCATTAGGTGCATAACGGTAACCCGTTACATTCTTTTGATTGTAAGCATTGAGTAAATCTGTATAGAATTTCCAGAATCCCCAGGATTTTTCGCTTAGATATTCGATTCGAATATCCAGTTGATGGTACAAAGGTAGACGCTCGCTAAATGGCTCACCATAAACAGGATCGAAAGTGTCTGCAAATTTGGAATTTTCTTTAATGTCGATAATGGGAGTATAACGACCACCGGATTCAATAGTCCATTTTCCACCGAGTGTCCATTTTTCTATAAATTCATAGTTGGCCACCAGGTTGATCATGAGAGGTTTGTCGTATTGAAAAAGGAAACTTTCGCCTGTGTTGGAATTTTTTCGCTGAGTTTTTGAATAACCTGCCGATGCCCAGCCATACCATTGGTTACTCAAACGCTTATTTAGGAAAAAT
>CAKMZU010000100.1:4048-10630 GCA_929200485.1 uncultured Gammaproteobacteria bacterium
AATTCTCAAGGCTAAGCGCTGGGTTTCCTAGTGGAGCGATTATCTGTTTTATGGAAGGTCTTTTTGAATACATGCCCACTTTGGCATAACTAATCCAGTCTGAACGAATCAAATATTGCCAGCCCAATCTAGGTTCTATTCGGCTTTGCTCAAGGTAGGTATCCATGAGCATATTAAGGGCGAAGGTGAATTGATGTTTGTCGTTAAATTGATAGATATCTCGCAAGTACAAGCTGGGCTGATTCAGGAATTCATTGATGTTACCTTGGTTTCTTTTAGCGTTAGTGGTTGAGCAGTCAACACTTTTGCTGTCACAGGCAGCAATTTTAGCATCAAATTTAAGCTGATTTTTCATGGTTTCGAAGCTGAAGGCTGCGGTAATTTTATGCTTCTTGTTCAGGGCTTTTTCAGCATCCAGACGTAAAAACCACCCGGATTCCAGGTAATTTTCAAACTGGCTGTTGCCAAAAGATGAGCGGTCAAAGGTTTGAATGGCGTATAGTGCTGTTTCAAATCGATCTGTCAATCCTCCTTCGTGTTCAAAATGAAGTCCTTGTCGGTCAAAACCTTTTTTAATGGTAGCTGCGCCTGCAAAATCAGGATCTCTTGCAACTAAATTATTGCCCTCAAAAAATCTTGCGGCTAAATCATCCCTTGCTGAGCTAATTGAAAGGGTGATTTTTTGATTGTCATTTAAATACCAAAGAACTTTTGTTTGGAAATCTTGATCGGCAGGTAATCGATTGACCTCAAACCCCTTTTCGTCATTGCTTGAAAGGCTTTTGAGATCAACCAATGCATCGTATTCTCGTAATAAACTTTTTCGATAATTTATATAAAAAGCTGAATTATCAGTGATTTTTGATTCAATAAACGAGGAGATACTTAAAAAGCTCCAGTTTAATGTGGTGGTTGTCGGAATTATTTCTGGATCTCTGAGTGATACATCAATTATTCCACCGGTTGCACCGTTATAAAATCCAGTGAAAGCCCCCGATTTTAAATCAAAGCGGTGAATGATATTTTTTGAAAAAATACTGTTTCCAAATACATGGAAAATATAATTGGCGGGAATTCCATCAACATAATAGGCATTGTCCGTGGGTGCTGAGCCTCGAATAACAGGGTCATTGGTCTGCCACCCACCTGAAAAAGTGACCCCTGGTAGCGAATATACAGAGCGTAAGGGATCATTAGCGGATCCAGCTACTTGTAGTAATCGCTTGGTTTCAAGGTCCATCTGCGTTTTGTCACGACTTTCTTTGCCGATGATAACCGTCTCTTCAACAATCGGTGATTCGGCAAAAGTAAATGATGCAGACAATAAGATAATTATTGAAAAGATAAAATTTATCATTTTATTTTTAGAAAAATATTATTGGTTTTTAAAGTTTAGTTTACTTTATAGCTAGCGTCGGTTTTGGATTGATTATTTAATAAAATTTTTTATTAATTAATTTGTTAATTTTAATTTTTGTAATGGTTTCTATAATTAAAATACTAAAAATAAAAATTGGCAGTCCGATGTTTCATTTACAGTGTGTGAGTTTTTTCTTTTTATTAAGTTTCCTTTGTGGTGTTCAAGCTGATGGTCTTGGTGGGCGAGGCGATCGGTATTCATTAAGTCTTGTGCTTGAAAACGATAATCCTTTTTTGAATTTATTTCCAAAGATTTGGGCTCACAACGATGATCACGGGTATACCCATGGTGTAAAAGTAAATTTTGAATTTGTAGCGAATCAGGGTCGATTTAAAGCCAAAGAATATTGGCAATTTCATATAGGCACAGAACTTTATACGGAAGATAGAACACCAGCAGGTGAGAATTTATTTCCGCATGACCCTCAAGTATTTAATGAAATCACAGAATGGCGTGTACGATGGAGTGATCAGTTTACCTTGCGTAAAACACCTTATTTTAATTGGATTGGTTTAGGTTTAGGTCATATAAATACCCGTGATGATCGGGGGATTGCTGGTATAGGGCAGCAAAGGCGCTGGCATGATTACAAGCACCATGAGCTAACTCCGACAACGACCTCTATGTATGTCAATCAAAAAGGGGAGGGCAATGACTGGTATTTGATTGCAACTTTTGCCAAAGGGCAATCTATTTCTTGGCTCCAGGATTCATTTTTTAAGGGTTCTGCAACTGTTATAGTAGGCGTTGATGCTAAAACACACTGGCAGGCATCGAATCTCACCTTGGAGACAAAGCTAAACCAATCATTGTTTTTCGGGGCGTTGGGACAGGTGAGTGTGTTGTTTAAAAATACAATAAATCTTCATGCAAAAGGCCAAATAGAATCAATATTATCACCGCAGCTTTCTATACGCTTGATGAGTACCCAGATAGTGACAGGCATTAACCGCAGTTTTGGTGAATCTAACCGGGATTTTTACCAATATATTGATGATGATGATATTTGGTTTATGAAAGTTGTTTATTATTGGTAAGTCTAGGGAACTAAGTACTGATAATAAGGTTTTATTTCCTCTCCCAGATACTTTTTGTTCACATTATAATCAATCTTGGTGGCCTCACTCTCATTCAGTGAACTAGCCGACGCTAAGGCGTTTGTGTTTGCTGCGTTTCCATGTAGAATGCTTTTTGAAAGTGTGCACTAAGTCCTTTTTAGCTTGCGGTTTGTTATATTAGGTTAATTTTCTTATAACTCTTTTGAATTTTAACTTGCTGAATAACGGATTGGCAGCAGCTAGATAGAGAAGCTTGAGAGAGGCTTGAGAGAAGCTTAGTGGACAGGGAATAAAATAATAAAATAAAAGAAGAATAAAAACGTAGAGCTTTTAACCAATGATGATAATCCGTTCATTGCAACTAACCGCATTATTCTTTGTGGCGTCTTTAAGCTGTTTGATTCAGGCAGAATCTTTTCAAAAAGAGCTGGATCATAAACTTGAGGGATTAAGTATCGCTATTGATGATATTGAGAAGGATATCCATCAATTAAAGAAAGACTTAATGTTTCCCCCCGTGACCCGTTTGACGGTATATTTGTCGCTAGCTCCAAATGTTCTTTATGACCTAAGATCAATGTCGTTGCAGCTTGATGGTATTGAAAAAAGTTTCCATATTTATTCTGAGCGTGACATTACATCGCTTCGCTTAGGCGGTATTCAGCGATTCTGGGAAGGCAATGTTACTTTAGGCAAGCACAAGGTGAGTGCGACTTTAAAAGGTTTTGATCGAAAAAAGCGTCCTGTCGAAAAGGTTGTTTCACTTGGTTTTGAAAAAACATTGGCAGGCCATGCCATCATCGTTGAAATCAATGCAAATAGCGAGACACTAACGCCTGAATTCATTGCTAAAAATCTTGAAGTCGAGTAATGCATGAAAGGATTGGTTGTAGGCGCGTTATTCACTATATCAGTGGTCATATTTCCGGTTTTCGCTCTAGATGTTAAAGATGTAAATGAGCGCGTTGCGGTTTATGAGTATTTAAGAGGCAATAAAGAAGTCGCCATGATCGAAATGGCGATTGATAGTGGCTTAGCCTTAGGTGAAGGCAATAAATATCGGCGGGATTTGTTTCGTGCAGAGCAGTTACAGCGAACGCTCTCAGATATTTTAGGCGATAGAATGCCACAAGCTGTGAATGATCGTCTTTGGTTAGACATTTCAGAGCTGAGGCGTCGAGCGGGTGATTGTGAAGGTTCGTTGTTAGCCTTACTTTCATTGAAACAGCTTGATGTTGATATGGAATATCGTCGCCGTTTTCAGCAGATATCCTGTATGCTCAGGCAGGATATCGAACCCAATGTTTTAGTGGCAGCAGAAAAAATCGCCATTAAAGGTCAAAAAGATGATCACGCTCAGCAATCGCTATGGCAAGCGTATATCTATAACAATATGGCTGCTGCTGCTCAAAGTATCGATCAACCACTTCTGGCCCAAGCTTATTTTAAGCGGGCGTTAAAGCATATTGATGGCTCGGAAGAGGGTAAGGCGCTGAAGAGCTACTTGCAGTTGAGTCTTGCCTATAGTTATTTCTCGGAAAACCGTTTTGATTATGCTCAAAAGACCTTTGCAAATCTTCGTGAGGATTCGCAGTGGCTTGATCAAGGGTTATTAGGCTTCGGTTGGGCGGCTTTCAATAACAATCAGCCAGGGTTAGCTCTGGAGTCCTGGCGCCAATTGGCTAAATTGCCTTTTAAATCCATCAATGTCTACGAAGGTTATTTAGCCATTCCTTATGCGTTTGAAAGGCAAAATGCTTTATCAGAAGCTTATCATGGTTATGAGTATGCCATTAATCAATACTTGGATGTTATCAGCGTTATTGACGATCTCGAAGAAAACTTATTAATCGAAGATATTCAAAAGCATCTGAGGGAATACTTCGCATCAAATGGCGAAGGCGCAGCGCCGATCCACCCTTTGTTAGTTTATGCGTATGCTCAGTCATCATTTCAGGAGGTGATTGATACGGTTGGAAAGACGCAATCTTATTTAAAGCGTATAGGTGAATTGCAAGTCTTGCTAGATGGCATTTCTGAGAGCTATCAGTTGAAGTCTGACCGTTTTGCCATTGAAAACAATGCACTTGCAGCGCAGGAGTTAGCAACGCGGCAGAAAATCGAACGGATAGATGCTTTGCTAGATAAGCTTGTATCTTTTCAAGTCAGTGAGAGCCTGAAGCAACTGCCTGCAAACGATCCGTTAAATAAACACGCGAAGGATTATTTGGCACTATCGCTAGCTCAAAAAGACCAAGAGCAAGAAGAAACGTTAACCTTGATACGGCGATTGATATTAGGGCGACTGCATGAAGAAAAGCAATGGAAGGCAGGCGATGATAAAACATTAGATAGTCTGGTTGACCGGTTGCTTAATGCAAAAGCTGCCATGATGAATTATAAGCATCAGAAAACGCATCGTATTAAAGGCGATGCTTTAGGCCAGCGGATTTTCCTGCTACAGCAACAATTGGCTACCTCGAAAGCACATATTACTGAAGTGCAAAATAACGCCTTTGAGTTAATGTTAGGTAAAACGCTGGAAACTTTGGCTCAACAGAAAAAACAAATTCGAATTTTTGAAGATCAGGCGCGTATCTCGTTGACACGTATCAGTGAAAACTTCTATCAGCAAGGGGGGCAGCGATTATGGAAATAATCCGATGGCAGCTCCTGTTAACGCTTGTAATTACAAGTATTGTTTTATCCGGATGTTTCTGGAATAAAAAAGAAACCGATGGCGTTATGCGACTCGGAGATTTGATTCCCCTGGATGCATCTTCTGACAAGCAGTTCATTCAGGTATCGACCCATGAGCAGATCGACTTATACGAGACGCTTTTGAATCATGTGGATTCGGCAAAAATGCGCGGCCAGATATTGAATCGAATAGCGGACCTGGAATTGATTTATCAGGAACAGCTTGCAGATAAATCATTGGACGGCGCTGATAATGCCGCTTACGTTGCCAATTACCAGAAAAACATTGAACTTTATCAGGCATTGTTAAAAGATTTTCCGCATGTGGCACATAATGATGCAATCTATTACCAGATGGCCAAAGCCTATGATTTATCGGGTAATCAACGCGGTGCGTTAGCCGCTCTTCGACAGTTAGTGATCAAATACCCTGAATCCCTTTATACCAACGAATCCTGGTTTCGTATGGGAGATTACTATTTTGTCTTAAGAGAATATGGTCAGGCTGAGATTGCTTTTAACAAAGTGGTAGAAAGCGTGAAGAAAACCCCGTATTTTGAAAATGCGGTGTATATGAAGGCTTGGAGCTTATATAAGCAAGATAAGCTTGCTGAATCTTCACAAGTATTCTATGAAATTTTTGATACCCACATGGGGCAATCAAATACAATTGATCGGGTTGCAGAAAATAAACGCTTAATGGTTGAAGATAGCTTGCGAATGCTGGCAACCATTTTTTCTCAAACCGGTGGTGTTGAAGCATTAGTTGCTTTTTATCAAGGCAAAGAAAAAAAGCCGTATCAGCCGTTAATCTATGATGCGTTAGCGACACATTACGAGAAAAAAGAGCGTTATCTTGATGCTATTGCGACTTATCGAGCTTATATCAATGCCTATCCCATTAGTGACTCTGCACCAGTTCACGCCAATAAAATCATGGATTTAATGCGTGAAGCACGTTTTTATAATAAGTTGCCTCAAGAGAAGGTGGCTTTTGTTAACGTCTATGGTAAACAAAGCGATTACTATTCGGCAGCGACTTATAATGCAAAGCAATATATTGATGAATACCTGCTTTTGTATCTGGATGAATTAGGTCGCCATTACCACGCAGAAGCATTAGAAAAATATAAACAAGTTAAGCGCTATAAAGTCCCACCCAAGCGTTACCAGGATGCATTGAATAAAAGCTTTGAGCGGGCGATTCATTATCATGAAGCCTATATAGCTTCGTTTTGGGATGATTTCCATTCACCTGAAAAAGCATTTTTAATTGCTGAAGCGCGAGTGAAAATGCGTGATCCCCACAAAGCGATTAAGGCTTATGAATATGCGGCCTACGATTTTGGTCTTCATCCATATTCTGAGAAATCTGCTTATTCAGCGATTCTTTTGTATCAGCGA
>CAKMZU010000101.1:0-7161 GCA_929200485.1 uncultured Gammaproteobacteria bacterium
TGGCAAAGCGCTGTCTGCAAAAAGCGGTAACTTTTTATCTTCTGCTTCCCTTAGCTTTAGATAGCAGATCAATCTTAATTACTGCTAATTTAAAAAGCTGGTATTCGAATGCGAAATTTATTCTTTCTTATTAGTGTATTTTTTTCTGCCAAATTTCAGTAAGTAGATCAGACGATGATGAAGTAGTCTATAAAGCTATAGAGGCTATAAAACACATGGCTATCGCCATCCTGGGGAATGATCACTCTGTTGAGAATGATCCGGCAATATTGAAAGGCCCTTGTGTACTCCGTATGATATCTGAAGAAGGGCTTATTTTAGAAACATACTTCCACGAGCCCTCAGATAGTACGGTGAATAGTGCGGGTAATTTGGAAGTACTATCATCAATTTATTCACCTTTTGGTCAGTTTCTATTTACATTCAATGGAACAGGAATAGATTCATCTAATCGTAGTTTTGATGTATCCCATAAGCTTTTAAATGAAGCTTCGCTATCGATCAAAGACATTACAGACGATTGTAAAGCTGTAGCCTCAGCATCCAGTTCAACCTCCCCAAGCCTTCAGACGAAGATCAAAAGATATCGCATTTTAAAGGCTCAAGAGTTTGATCTTCCAAATCCGAAAGAGCATATATACACAGAATATAACGATGACACAGCTCTCTCAAAAAAAAGGAAAGATAGATACAATAAAGTAGCTAAAGGCGTTTAAAAAGCACGCTTTGCTTGATGCATTCTACAAGGTATTTGGCGAAACAAAATCAGTAATCAGGCGATTCAAGCTCGCCTCTTCTCGATTGACATAATGCATCTCATTGGGGGCTGCAGCTTTTAGAGTAAAAAGATAAAAAGATCGCCCGATATCTCCGAGCATTCGTTGATAAAACGTGGCCTGTTCGCTATGAGCTTCATGTCTTAATGGCAGAAGCCTCGCAGAGAGCATGGATTTGGATTGTCGCCCCTGCCCTTGCCAGCTATGTACGCCCACTCGCCTTGACCGAGCAATATCTTCATTTGGATGTTTCAATTCGATCATTCGTCGTTTACCTGAAATAAACAGATGCGTACCGCCGGAAGCAATACGTCGATCGACTTTAAGTCGAGTACTGATGCCTCGATCTCTAATCATCAAACCTGAATACATATTCAACCCCTCACCAATTGAACCCAATAAAGACTCACCGAAAACCAGCCATTGAATGTCAAACCCCTGCCGGGTTAACCATTCGATTGTCTGTGACAATTCAATAAAGCTGGTACTCCCGAGGATTAGCCCATTGGGGCAAAAAGCTTTTGGAAAAGCCGAAAAAGGGTTTCTCATGCCAATATTCGCTGTCATATCCTGGAAAACCTGCATCGAATATTGCACGCTGCCTAATTGCATAATTCGCCGTTTATCCTGAATCAATAAATCCATTGTCCATGGGCTGTGTTCGTATCTATCACTCGCTTCTGGTAAAAATGCAGCATGAAGATAAAGCGATTCACCTTGCTCAATAAAATCTGCTTTGGTGCACTGGTATTGATATTCTTTGGCTTGCTGCCTGCTAAAAAGTCTGCAGACAGATCTTTCATCGGGATTTACAGGTAAAAGCAAGGCTAATTGATCATTAGAATTCTGAGTGTTTTCAAGCAAGAAAAGCAACACTTTCACCTGAGATTTACCCTGTTTTATCACTCTTGGATGCGAATATCGAAAGCGATAAATTGCATTACCCATCGTCAACCTCGACTGATTCAATACCGATTGGGCATTTTCAATGAGCGCATCGCGTTTATCTTTTGAAAAACAGTAATTGGTTAAAGGATAGGATGATTCTGCCCTGACTTGATCAAAATACGCCTCTTGTTTGCTGCCCTCTTCTGTACGATTAATACAGCCTGTCGCCAATACTGCGAAACTGATAAGCGCTATGAAAAACCAATACAGGGATCTAGACATCGAAAAAAAACCGGATTAACTCGCTTGGTTATTGTGCATAAAAACCAACAGATTGATAGATTTCAATTTGTTTTCGTTTAGCAAGCGTTAAGGTTAACAATCATGAAATTTAAATCTCCATGAACTTCTGTCTAAAAAATTTATCATAAAGGTAATTCTATATTTTTCTTGTAATTAACTTTTACAATTTTTTCAATATTCACATATAAGATTGTTTTATCTAATCTTTATTGGGAAAGTACAGTTTTGAATAGGATTATTGTTTTTTTTATTTCTTTATTATTAAATTCAATTGTCATTTCTGCGCCAAACCCATCAACCATAAAATCAATCCCTATTCGGCTAAAAAGCCTTTTGCTCAGGTCAATAAAGCCAATCAACTTATCTCATAAATATCCGACCGCTAAAAATATACACATAGTTCAAAAAGCGATAGACGATAGCAAGAGCAATAATAATCTTGAGATTGATTCAATATGGGAGTTGACTCACCCAACCACTGGAGAACAGACGAAGATAAATTTCATAACTTGGTCTATAAAAAATAGTTTGATGAAAACCCAACTGTTTTCAATACCTATCAGTGTGTCCCCAAAAAATACCCAGCTGTCTCCTAACGTCTTAAATTCAATAGCATATAGTTGTTCCAATAAAGCCAGTAATTATCCACAAGAATTCCTATGGGGAAAATTTACTCCAGAGACAAAAGCCGAGGTTCATCTGAATGATGACGAACCTGAATATATCGATGAAACGTTGCTGGAATTTAATAAATAACATGAATCAATGTCTCGCAAGTGCTTACTGTTCTGGATTTATAAAGAACTAAGATTTTTTAACGAGCAACCACATAAAGAACAAGCCGCCAATAAAGCCTGTAATAATGCCTATCGGTATTTCCTCAGACTTTAAAATATTGCGTGCAAGCGTATCGACCCAGAGTAAAAAAATGCCGCCTAACAACGCCGTTACCGGCAAGGCTTTGGTAATATCACTGCCTACGATAAAGCGAGCGATATGTGGAATCATTAGCCCGACAAATCCAATTGCTCCGGTGTTAGCAACAAGCACAGCGGTTAGAAGCGCACTAATTATAAATAACTGCAAACGAAACCGACTGACTCGGATACCTAAACTTGTCGCTGTTTCATCACCCAACAAAAAGGCATTCATACGTGTTGAATATCGGTATAACACAGCGAATGATGCGGTAATCACAAACAGTGGAACCCACAGATAACTCCATCGCGATAAGCCAAGCCCACCGAGCATCCAGAAAATTACCTGATGGCTCGCTCTTGCATCACCCGAAAATAACAAAAAATTGGCACCTGCCATTAACACAAATGACAACGAGACACCGCACATTAAAAGGTCCGTTGATTGCCCCAAATGACCATGACGACACAAGGCAAGAATTATCAAGCTGGCAAGCACCGCACCGATAAAGGCAAAGGCAGGTAAGGTAATGGCTCCTAGAAACTCACCCGTATACAAGGTCACCAATACCGCACCTAAAACTGCTCCTGATGAGACACCTAATAAATGCGGCTCAGCCAGATTATTGCGGGTGATGGTTTGCAGTGTGAGCCCTGTCATTGCAAGTCCTGCGCCTGTTAAACAGGCCATGATCGTTCTCGGTGCCCGTAATTCCCAAAGAATGGCGATTGACCCGTGAGAGATATGCGATGGCAAGGGGACATCAAATAATTTATAGCCAAAAATATGTAGGCTATCCAATAAGCTAATACTACTTGTTCCACTTAATAAACTTACAGGCAGAGATAGCATGATGGCGATTACCAGCAAAACGATCCAGAGTGACAAAGGGTAACTTGATACTTTCATCATTTGTTCGACTGAGATGAATAGTTTTGCTTAATACGTTGTGCAATTTTTTGAGTTGCATCGAACACACGAATCCCAGGGGTAATCTCAGCGTATTCAAGTACCAGAAATTGTTTGTTTTTTATTGCAGGCACTGCTTTTAGTGCTGGATGTGCCAATAAAAAATTCTTTTTTTGTTCAGCGGTTTGTTCAGCGGTTTGTTCACCGTAATCAACGATGATTATCAATTCAGGATTGCTGGAAGCGACATGCTCCCAATGGCTTTTTTTCCAACTCGCATTGATATTTCCCGCGCTGTTTATACCGCCTGCCGTTTCTATCATGGCATTGATAATGGCATAACGCCCACCCGTAAACGGTGCATCAACTCCACTATCATATAAAAAAACAACGGGTCGCGCGGTGCTTTTTGCTATTGATTTTTCAAGCTCAATTACCTGCTGTTGAAAGTTGGTTATCAACTTTTTTGCGCGCGCTTCTTTGCCAAAAATTTTACCGAGATTGAATAAATCCGTATAAATATCATCAAAACTTGCAGGCTGTTTCTTCATGATATGAATGCAGGATTCTGTTAATTCATAGGTCGGAATACCAAACCGTGCCAGATTACTTGGCGTCAATGCATCCCCTGCCTTTAATCCATAATTCCATCCGGCAAAGAAAAAATCGGTATTAGCAGAAAGAAGCAACTCCATATTAGGGTATTTTTCACTAAGCTGTGGCAGTCCTTTCGCCTGTTTTAGAAAGGTTTCTGATACTTTGTGCCAGCCAGTCACGCCACTGTAGCCTGCCATTTGCGATTGCAAATCCAGGGCAAAAAGCATTTCGGTCATATTCAAATCATTTGAGACAGCACGCGTCGGCGGTTTTTCAAACGTAATCTTACGATCGCACGAAGTCACAGTGACAGGATAGGCAACACTGTTAATCGATAAAAAGCTGATTAATAACAAGATCAAACATTTCATAAATAAAAACTCAAACGAAGTGAATCAGTAGCAGGATGCTTGTCGCGTACAGAGCGAATACCATAGATTTTTTCAATGAAGGGTTCCGTCAACACGTCGTCAGCTGAACCTTGAATAACCAAACGGCCTTTGTGCATAACGGCAATTTGATCGCAAAATTCTGCTGCAATATTCAAATCATGGAGGCTACAGATAACGGAAAGTTTGAGCGCTTTTATCATTGAGAATATCTGATATTGGTGGCCGATATCCAAATGATTGCCGGGTTCGTCCAAAATGAGAATCTCCGGTTTTTGCATCAGCGCTCGACAAATCATCACACGTTGTTTTTCACCACCGGATAAATGATCGAATCGCATACTCATCAGTAGATCGACTTCAAGCTGCTCAATCATTTGCCATTCGCTCTCTAACCAGTCTGGATGATGAAAGCCCACATCACCTTGATGGGGGATTCGCCCAAGTTTTAGAATACTCTCAACCGTCAAGGTTAAATCGGTCGATTGATCCTGAAGTACAATGGCGATTCTTTTAGCACGTTCCGCAACAGATAATTGATGAATTGATTGGTTATTTAAACCAACGCAACCACTGGTCGGTCGACAAAACCCATACAGACAGCGTAAAAGACTGGTTTTACCGCTGCCGTTCGGGCCGATAATGCCTGTAAACTGCCCTCTGGGGGCAGTAAAATCAACATCCTTCAAGAGCCATTGGTTGGCTTTTCGCCAACTCAAGGACTCTGCGGATAAATGGATATCAGCGTATGTCATGGTCATTACAGTTGATAGTTCATGCTGAGTTCAAACTGGCGGCCCTCACCTAAAATCCATTGATCGCCATAACTTGATAACACATAGTCGAGCGAATCCGATAAGTTCTTTCCTCTCAAAGTAAAACGGGTGGCATCGTTGTACTGCCAAGCAATTGCCGCATCATAGACCTGATAAGCCGGCATTTCTGTGGTGTTGCTTTCATCTGTATAGCGCATACCTACATGTCGTAAGCCACCACTTAATTGCCAATCATCGACAGGTCGCCAGTTCATCCAAAGATTCGCCGTTTGCTCTGGAATATTGTACGGTCGATTATCACTGTAGTCTGTGAAGTTTTTATAGCGTGCTTCATAAAATGCCGCATTAGCAGTGATATCAATACTCTCATGTGGCAGGTAGAACACCTCCCATTCCACACCCTTCGATGCCTGCTCACCGACTTGTCTTTCACTAGCACCGGCTTGTGCTTTGTCGACCAGATTCGTCTGATTGATATTAAACAACGCCACTGTATATTGAAGCTGATCGTCCAATAGCGATTGTTTTAACCCCAGCTCAACCTGAGTGCCTTCGGACAATTTTAAGTCGGATCTGGATGTCGATATGATATGACCTAAGGCATCCGAAGCTTCGCTATACTGTAAATAAAGGCTCATAGAATCTAACGGTTTATAGACTGCGCCCAAACGCCAGCTCGTTGTTTGGAAATCGTTTTTTAGAGTAGAGGCTTCTCTATTGTTGCCATTGTTGAATTGGCGAGCTTCTTCTTCACGTTCAAAATCCACCCAGTCACTGCGTAGCCCTGCGACAACCAAAAATTGCTGCGATACGTCAAGCAGGTAATCCGCATAGAGCGCATACTGGTATGTCTCTGTCGATAAATCTTTTTCGGTCGGCCCAGCATCAGACCAGTATACTGATTCATGCAGGTTTTTTTCAGATGAAAAATCGTCATAAGGCTTATTATTGATATGGGTGAAATCAATACGATTAACATTGAACCCAAGGTTGGCTTTATGCTTAAGACCCAGGCCTGCAAATTCGAATTGCACATCTGTGTTGTTGCCCAATTGTTTTTGCTCATGGAGAATCTCAATATAATATTCTCGAAGTACAGTCGCATCGGCTTCATCGATGGTATAAACCTCAGCATTTCGCCAGTGTCTGTCTGCGGTCAGATAATACCATTGCTGTTTGAATCGCACTTGATCATTGATCTGCCAGTCAATCGCTAAACGCGGCCATAAATCCTGATAACTGACAATCGCATCGTTAACGTTAAAGTTTTTTTCACGGTATTTTTTGTTGAATTTACCATTCTTGTGCGGCACACCAAAGTATCGTGGCGCATCCACATCGGCATAGTCCACCGACAGGGTAAAACGTAAATTATCTTTTGGTTGGTAAGCAATCGATTGCGCTATCACTTGACGTTTTTCATCGCCCATATCGACAGTACCCCGGGTTTCATGATGCACTGCATTCAATTGATACGCCCACTCTGAAGATATCTGCCCACCCGATCCCAGTGCGATTCGTCGCAAACTGTTTTCGCCAGCGGTCAAATCCAATTGTGTTTTACGTTCGATGAATTCCGGTTTTTTCGCGGTGTAATTTACCGTG
>CAKMZU010000101.1:7171-10472 GCA_929200485.1 uncultured Gammaproteobacteria bacterium
CCCCAACACCGTGTATCACAGACCCGGGGCCGCGAAGAATTTCGATTTGCGCAAATGGCCAGGTATCCGCTGGGAAATTTGCGGAATCGAAACCTGCGTACATTCTGGCGCCGTCATAGGTTTGCACAATAGAATCGTGACCTGCAAAACCACGCGTGGCAAAGGTTAAGCCACCATTAGCCGGGCCGCTATTCGCACTCATCCCTGTTGCTCGCGTCGTAGCGCCAAGCGATGAGTAATCAGCTTTTGCTGCAATATCGGCAGCTGAAATAATATCAATACTCGCAGGCGTATCAAGCAGGGATAGGCCTAAACGATCCGCATTGTTAGCCGTTCGTTTCAGATCAAGGCCTGATTTTTCACCAATACCTATGACCTCAACCTGCTCTAAATTCGGATCACTGGCATGGGATAAGGCGATTGGAAATAGCAAGGATAGTGCAAATGCACAGGTTTTATTTTTATATAACATTCGTATGACTCAATAAATAATTGTTGGTTCATGAACGAATGCGAGAGGCAAATTGAGCGTGCATAAATGCACAATAACAAACTATTGGTAGTGTTAGTTCGCACGATTGAGCCCTCCGCTTCATGTTCGTTAGCTAAAGGGCTGGTATCGGGCTTATTCTAATCTATACATCGATCCAAAGACTGGAAATCACCGTTGCGGGGGCAGCGTAAGAATTGACTCAACGAGTTGCACTTACTTCCCATTTATCCTGCTCAACCAATAGAAAACCCCATTGATGGCAGGCACCGACTTTAACGGCGACGGAGGTTAACACACTAAAAAACAATCTGTAAAGTGCTATTGAATATCCAAAAAACGTTGACGTTGGATACTTGATAATCAATTTATTACCGTTGCCCGACGCTCGATTTAAATCTATATATTATTTTTCAGAGCCATTGATATTATTTGTTTGAACTGCCAAATGTATTGAAAGTCATAATATATGAGTAGCATCTTCTGAACTCTTACCCAGCAATTGATTAAGGCAAGCAATTAGAATGAATATGATTTGTAAAATTCTACTTTTTTTATTTCTTAGTTCTTTATACTATTTACCATTAGCAGGAAATAACTATTACTGGTTATTAAAAATCAGACCAAATCTCCGCACTTTCATAGCTGGCCTTGGGAAAACGCCTCTTGCTGAAGGTGGATTAACAGTAAAGCCTGAAATGCACTTCTACCATCTAAATAAAGATTATCTTGAGAAACGGATATCAAAAGGGCCAAACCCACAAGTGGATAATGGCTGGAACATCCGTAAATTAATTGACTTAAATTGGCAAAATCTGCCAAAAACAAAAATAACTACTTTGAATAATCAACCTAGTTATTATCATTCCTCACCTGACAGTGTAACCCAAGAGCAGCTGCAAGATCTGAAGGAATGTGAGCGTTTGATCTCTGCCATATCACCGACTAGAAATATTTTTTCTCGATCAGGATGTTTTTTAAATAACGCTACCGATTATTTAAATACACCTTGGGTTAATTTACATTCTGCTATTTATCACTTTGATTTACCTGTAAAAAAATTGATAGAAATAAAAGCTAAAGATTTCCCTTTAACTGATGAATTAATACCGATTCCTCCGTTTAAGTTATCTCCCCAAAAAGGTTCACTACTGATGTCTACAATAGACGAGGTTTTACTTAAACATCAACCAGACGATTCAGTATTCGATCCTAATGTAGCTAATCTTCTTTCAGCATTAGATCTTGATGAAGATATTCTTCTTTCAGCATTAGATTCTGATATAGATATTCTTCTATCAATATGCGACGATGAAAAAAATGCAACTCAAAAAGAACACCTATTTTTTTGTCCTGCTCTGAAATCTTATTTGCAGTTTTTTGAAAAAAGCCAATCTGCGACAACACTGATTCCTCATGATACAATGATCAAGTTAGGTTTAATACCAGGGGCAAGTTATGAGAATGAAACACATATGAATCCTGATAACTGGGGTTATGAGAAATAATCTCATGAGATAATCTAACGATTTTTTAGGTATTCCCTCTACGCGAGACATTTTCTAATCTTCTGAAAAATAAGAACAGACCAAAAAATACCTGTCATTGCAAAAAATAAGATCAACTCGATAAAGAACTGCGTTTATAACAGAATGACACTGGTTCTTACCATGCAGTGGGAGATTGGTAAATGCTCCTGTTTTAGCTAATTCATAAAAAATCCAAATCAACTTTTATGAGCTATATTGTGTTTGAGCTCAGATTGATACTTTATTCCTTTATATTTTTTCAGCTCTTTAATTTATTTACAGTTGAAAACGAGTGTGGAATTTGTCTTGAAACCATGTTTGAAGTAGATGATCAGGTAAATCCGCATGGTCAACACAAGTATCATTATAAATGCATCCTTGAGTGGAATAAGCAAAGCAAAACATGCCCTCTTTGTACTGATGCTATACAGAATCCCAAGAGATATCTTTTAGTAATAGCCTAGTAAAAACGCAAGACTTTGGTAGACAAATCGAAATCATGGAAAATAAATTTAAATACAGCTTTTTTGTCTGGGTTAGCTAGCTATTTTTTCAATAAATATATAATACCTTGTACGTCTATTCTGCCAGAATTTTGTTGTGTAGCTTGTTGCTCTTTTTACTGGACTTGCTTACATGGTTGTCTTGATGGCAAAGTTAACCAAAGAAGGTAACATCTAACAATCTTATCCGTAAAATATTCGCATCACTCCTCTCTTCATGTGACGCGATCACAATTAAGAAGACTTCCTAGAAATTTGTAATGTTAAACTCTCTTCAAGTGGCAACATAAAACGCTGATAACTTGTTTCTTTTTGAGCAATTTTTTCAAGCGTTGACTCCCACTGTGCAGTCATATCAGGTTCAGTGGCATAGGCTGGCAAAGATGCGATTAATTGTTTTCCTAACGCCGTTGACCGAACCTGTTTACCGGACTTTTTAATGAACTGACGCTTAATCAATAATTCAATGATATGGGCACGTGTCGCTTCCGTACCTAACCCGTCCGTTTCTTTAAGTATTTTTTTAATATCCATTTGCTTGACAAATCGAGCAATCCCCGTCATTGCCGATAACAAGGTGGCTTCAGTAAAAGGCAGTGGTGGCTGAGTTTCTTTTTCAAGTAAGGTTCCCTCAAGCGAGGGTAGCTTTTCGCCCTTGGTTACCGCAGGGATCACTTTATCGGTTTGCGTTTTGGCTTTTCCGCCAAAATCAGGATCATCAAATAACTTTCTAAACCCCAAATCAAGGATCGCCAGCCCGTTGGCTTTAAACCGCCCGC
>CAKMZU010000102.1:0-4296 GCA_929200485.1 uncultured Gammaproteobacteria bacterium
AAAGCCTGCTGAAGAGAAAGCTTATTCTGAGTTGAATAAACTCAAAATGATGTCGCCAATGTCAGCTGAGGCATCGGTTATCCGAACTTATCTTGATTGGATGGTAACGATCCCGTGGCGTCAAAAGTCAAAAATTCGTCATGATTTAGCTTATGCAGAAAAAGTGCTCAATAAAGATCATTATGGTTTAGAAGAAGTAAAAGAGCGAGTGCTTGAATATTTGGCAGTTCAAAAGCGAGTCAAAAAACTTAAAGGCTCAGTGCTGTGTTTAGTTGGTCCACCCGGGGTAGGTAAAACTTCTTTAGGTGAGTCGATTGCCAGAGCTGTCAATCGTAAATTTGTTCGAATGTCTCTTGGTGGTGTTCGAGATGAGGCCGAAATACGCGGTCACAGAAGAACCTATATTGGAGCGATGCCGGGTAAAATTATTCAGAAAATGGCTAAAACTGGCGTTAAAAATCCGCTGATTCTGTTAGATGAAATTGATAAGATGGGTATGGATCATCGAGGTGATCCTGCCTCTGCATTGCTTGAAGTGTTAGATCCGGAGCAAAACCATAATTTCAATGATCATTATTTAGAGGCAGATTATGATTTGTCAGAAGTGTTATTTATCTGTACATCTAACTCAATGAATATGCCTGGACCGCTTCTTGATCGTATGGAAATCGTTAGAATCCCAGGTTATACCGAAGATGAAAAACAACATATTGCTGAAAAATACCTTTTGCCTAAGCAAATAAAGAATAACGGCCTTAAGCAGAATGAATTTTCACTTCCCTCAAAGAGTATTAAGGATATTATTCGTTATTATACTCGAGAAGCCGGTGTTAGGGGTTTGGAGCGTGAAATATCAAAGGTCTCCAGGAAGGTGGTTAAAGAAATTATGTTAAACCCTTCCGTTGGGAAGGTGGAGGTCCAGCCTGGTAATCTTGAAGATTATTTGGGTGTCAGAAAGTTTGATTTTGGTCGTGCTGAAGAGAAGAGTGAGGTTGGTTTAGTTACTGGCCTTGCCTGGACTCAAGTAGGTGGGGAGCTTTTAAATATCGAAGCAGTGGTCACTCCAGGTAAAGGAATGCATGTAAAGACTGGCTCTTTAGGTGATGTTATGCAGGAATCCATCCAGACGGCGATGACAGTCGTTAAAAGCCGAGCACAGGATTTTGGTGTGCCTGCCAATTTCCTACAAAGACATGATTTACATATCCATATGCCCGAAGGAGCCACGCCTAAAGACGGGCCTAGTGCTGGTATTGGTATGTGCACAGCGATGGTTTCAGTGTTAACGAATATTCCTGTGAAATCGAATGTTGCGATGACAGGTGAAATTACACTAAGAGGTCAGGTTCTTAAAATTGGCGGTTTAAAAGAAAAACTTCTGGCCGCTCACAGAGGAGGTATTGATACAATAATCCTCCCTAAAGAAAATGAACGAGACTTGAAAGAGATTCCTGATAAGGTGACTAAGGCTTTGAATATATTTCCTGTTTCTAATATTAGCGAAGTATTGGAAATTGCACTAGAATCTAAGCCTAAACCGATTAGTGATGAAGAATATCTTGCAGGTACCGATGTGCCAAATAGCCAGTCATTAGATCAAATGCCTGGCTCGCGCGCGCATTAGGTTAAAAATTATTGTATTGGTTTAGGTAATTTTTAGACTACTAAAGGGATATAAAAGCAATGATTTCTAATTTATTTTATAAATTATTGTGACATTTTTAAAAATCAATGATCAAAATACTTATATGCTTGACCGAGAGCCATTTCGTTTGGTATAAAAGTTCAACTTAATAGTGTGATGTAAATCCTTAACATATAAAGGGGAATAGAGTGAATAAATCTGAACTCATCGAAGCAGTAGCAACTAATGCAGATCTTCCAAAAGCGGCAGCAGGACGAGCCCTTGATGCAGTCATCGACTCCATTACTGCTGCTTTAAAGGAAGGAGACAGTGTTTCACTTGTCGGCTTTGGTACTTTTTCAGTTAAAGAGCGTGCCGCTCGTACAGGTAGAAACCCTCAAACAGGTGAGCCTATTCAAATCTCTGCTGCTAACGTGCCAAGCTTCAAGGCAGGTAAGAGCCTTAAAGATTCTGTGAATTAATCAACTACTTCTTTTTATTTAGCGCACCACGGTGCGCTTTTTTATTGGTTAGCGATTTATGTTACAAGGTTTTAGAGACAAAATTCAGGGCGGGCTTGCAAAAGTTATTATTATCTTAATTTGCATCCCGTTTGCCTTTTTTGGTATTGAATCTTTTTTCAGAGGGGGTAATAGCCCCGATGTTGCCAAGGTAGGTGATGAGGCCATCACACAAGCAGAATTAAATGAAGCGATGGAGCTTCGTAAGCGTCAGGTTATCAATCAAATGCAGGATAATATGGATTATTCTTTATTAGAAGAATCCAAGTTGCGTGGACCTGCACTTGAGCAGTTGATCGATGCACATATTTTAACTCAAGCAGCCAAGCATCTTGGATTGCAAGTTGGCGATGAACAGGTTTTTGATCAAATTATTCAAGACCCTAATTTCCAAATTGATGGAAAATTCTCTAATGGTAAATTCGCTGCTGTTATTCAACAGGCAGGTTTAAACGAAGAATTATTTGTTCGACTGTTGAAGCGAGAAGCATTGATTCAGCAACTTTATAGTGGTTTTGGTGTAGCTGAATTTTTAACCAATGCTGATGTTGAAAGTTACAAACGTATTGTTAATGAAGTACGGGATGTTGTTGCTATTACATTGCCTTTTGAAAAAGTTAAAGCAGACACTACAGTTGATGAAAGTGCTGTTGAGGCCTTCTATGAAGACAATAAACAGAACTACAAAAGTGAAGAAAAAGTTTCCGTTGATTATATATTGATCAACAAAAAGGATTATATTAAACCTGTTACTGATAAACAGATAAAAGCCGCTTATGATTCTGAAGTCGCGAATTTCAAACCGACACCCGTTTTTGGTTTATCTCATATTGAAGTTTCCTTCGATGAAGGGGATAAAGCGCCAGCTCTCGATAAAATTAAAGCGATACAGAGCAGATTGTCAAACGGCGAGTCTTTTGCTGAAATAGCTAAAACTGAATCGGATGATTTAGGGTCAAAAAACACTGGTGGTAAGTTAGGCAAAGGGAAAGCCGAAGTTTTCCCAGAAGCATTAATCACAGCCGTTACAGGCTTAAAGGCTGGGGAAGTATCGGAGCCAGTTGAAATTGAAGATAGTCTGCACCTGGTTCGTTTGGATGAATACAAGGTGGATAAAGCCCCTTCATTTGCCGTTAGAAAAGAATCTTTAAAGCAAGAACTAGCAGAAGCTAGCGCTCAACCAGAGTTCACCCATGCAGTAGAGACACTTAAAGATCTTGCTTTTAACGCTCCAGATCTTGAAGAGCCTGCCAAAGCAATAAAAGCTAAAGTTCAATCACTGTCAGGTTTAACGAAAAAAGATCTTCAATCCAGATTTGGCAGCCCTCAGTTTCTTCAGTCGTTATATTCAGATGAAGTTCTGCAAGATCGTCAAAATACAGATGTTTATGAAATAACTGATGGTAAATTTATTGCTGGGCGAATTACCAATCATGAATTGCCAGAGGTCCTTCCTTTCGAACAGGTGAAGAATCAGATTAAGCAGGATTTAATGGCTAAAAAAGCAGCTGAAACCTTGGATAAAGCAGCCGACGATTTATTGGCTGAAATTAAGAAAGCTGAGAAGACGCCAGAACAAATAGCTAAAGCTAAAGGCTATGGCTACCAATCAAAACAAGCTGTTAAGCGTAATGATATGACAGGTTTTGACCGTCGACTTCTTCAAACCGCGTTTAGCTTGCCTGTCACTGAGGCTAAAGATAAAGCTAGCACAGATTTTGTCACGCAGTTTAACGGTGATAAAACCCTTATTCTGGTTAATAACGTTAAAGTGGACTCTGAAGCTGAGTTAAAGGATAGCGAACTTAAATCATTGAAGATGATTTTATCTCAATCAAAGGGTAATAATCTTTTTGAAGGTTATCAAGCATACCTTAAAGAGCATACGAAAATTTCTATAAAATAGAAATTACGCCACTGATAGAAGCTCGCTATAATCGGCTAAGTCGCCACCTGTGTGTGGCGATTTCCTTCCTTGACTCATCCATATTATCCTAATTAATCTCACGAAACTTTAATCTGAAAGACATTTAACGGATAACATGATTGTTTATTATTCATGCCTTAAATTTATCCACTCTTCTCTTTTTTTTCTTAAAGTTCGCTATTTCCAATTTGTATTTTTTTTGATAGTTGGAGATGTTTTTTAGT
>CAKMZU010000102.1:4306-10454 GCA_929200485.1 uncultured Gammaproteobacteria bacterium
TTTATGAAAATATAAATTCAGGTTTGAAGTTTTGTACACTTTCAATAAAGCTTTTATCAATGATGGCGGTGACCATGATCATGACCATGACCATGACCATGACCATGACCATGACCATGACCATGACCATGGCCGTGCCAGTGACCGTTCCAGTGACTGTCACCGTGATGTCCATATCGGTGAGAAAACCCGAAATAAGGCCAGTGATCGTGATGTCTACGGTGATTATAAAAGGAAGGCAATGGGAGATCCCAATCTCTACGGGGTCGATCTACTACGATAGTGCTCTCATGGAGCGGTGTTTGTATAGGGGCAACATAGTATGCAATCGTGCTTGGTTCGGAAGTGTTATTTTTTGTTTGGTCATTATTTATTGGTTTGCTAGGAACAGTTACTGGTTTTTGATTGTCACTGTTTGATCTAGGTTTGATGGGCTGACTTTTCAAAGCGGGCTGGGCTTTAATTGAGTCTTCTGAAGATTTTTTAGCTTGCTTGACTTTGCCTTCTCTGAATTATCAGCATCGACAGTTGTTCAATTTTGGTTTGGCTATGGTATTTGTCTGAATACATAATCCATTGACAGCTAACAATAACCAAATAAGCTCTCTGTATTTCTTTGGGTAAATCATAATATGTTATTCCTTAATTTAAGTTTTTTTTGAGTAAATTCCTTCTTGGAAGTTGTATTACAATTTTACAATCAGATTTTTATAGAAACTTTTAGTGGGGTTCAGAGGATATTGCTACTAATCAATGTTAGTTAAAGTAATATCAATAATTCCGGACTTGGCCGTGCCATTTTGTTCAGGATTAGGTGGTTTAAGTCAGGAAGACCCTTAGATTTAATCTGAGTCGATTGAATTTAATTGAGAACACCGGCTAGATACTGGATAATAGTCGGTTTTCTAAACGTGTTAAGAAACTTTCCGTATGTTAGATATTAAGCTGCTAAGAAATGATGTGGGTTTAGTTGCCGGCCAATTGCAAAAACGGGGTTTTACTCTGGATATTGATCAATTTAATCAGCTTGAATCATCGAGAAAAGCATCGGATATAAAAACCCAACAGCTGCAAAGCGATAGGAAAAAAGCATCAAAAAAGGTTGGGGAGCTTATTCAATCAGGTAAGTCTGTTGATGAAGCCAAATCCGAAGTCAGTCAGTTAATTGAATCAATTAGCAGTGAACTTGATCAGGAAGTGGCTAAGAATAAATCGATAAATGAAGCGTTAAATCAATTTTTAGCAGGAATTCCTAATCTGCCTGATACTGATGTACCTGAAGGTAAGGTCGAAGCCGATAATAAAATCGTAAGCCTGGTAGGTGAGCCTAAAGCTTTCGGTTTTGATGTGAAGGATCATGTCGATCTAGGTGCAACACTGGATGGCATGGATTTCGATACAGGTGCAAAGTTAGCGGGTTCAAGGTTTGTTGTCTTAAAAGATGGCATTGCCAGACTTCACCGAGCACTGGCTCAATTTATGCTAGATACTCATACGGTTGATCATGGCTATTCAGAGGTGAATGTGCCCGTCGTTGTTAATGCTGATACATTGCAAGGTACTGGCCAGTTACCTAAATTTGAGGAAGACCTATTTAAAATAGAGCATGATAACCGTCCATTCTATTTAATCCCAACAGCTGAAGCGCCTGTCACTAACCTTTTTCGAGGTGAAATTATTGACGATCTCCCGAAAAAGTTTGTTTCTCACACGCCATGTTTTCGATCTGAAGCAGGAAGTTATGGGAGAGATGTACGTGGCATGATTCGTCAGCATCAATTTGAAAAGGTTGAGTTGGTTCAGATTGTCTCTGCAGATGATTCAGATAGTGCATTGGAAGAATTAACCTCGCACGCCGAAAATATTCTAAATTTGCTGGGGCTTCCATACCGTAAAGTGTTGTTATGTACTGGCGATATGGGTTTTTCTGCTGCTAAAACTTACGATCTTGAAGTTTGGTTGCCCTCTCAAAATACTTACCGTGAGATTTCATCGTGTTCAAATACCCGAGATTTTCAAGCAAGGCGAATGCAAACTAGAGAGAAAATCAACGATAAGCAAACGGCTTTTGTTCATACACTTAATGGCTCAGGCCTTGCTGTTGGTCGAACCCTAATAGCAGTAATGGAAAACTATCAGCAATCGGATGGCTCTATTGTTATTCCTGATTGTCTTGTGCCTTATATGCGTGGCCAGAAGTTAATTGGCAAAGAGGGTAGTTAATTAGCTTATGGCTCAGTTGTTATTAAATCTTTCGATGGCAGGTCAGGCTTGCCTGATATTAGGTGACCCAGCACTTGCAGCTCGAAAAATAAAAGCATTATCGAAAACAGAAGCATGCATTGAGTTTTTTTGCGAAAAACATACAGATATTGTTTCACAATCTGAATGCTTGAAGGTATTAGAGCTTTACCCCGATCTAGACACAAAAAAATATGCATTAATTGTTGTTGCTTCTGAAGATCTGGGATTAGTGAAGCGTGCGGTCGCTGATGCAAAAGCCCACCAAATACCCATCAACGTCTATAAAAAGCCTGAGTTATCCACTGCTAATTTTCCCTATTTAATTGATCGAGACCCCATCACTATTGCAGTCTCTAGTCAGGGGGCATCAGCCCAAATGACTCGCCTGATTCAAACAAAAATTAATGCGCTGATTCCGGTTCAATTTGGTCGTTTAGCCAATTTCTTTAAGGCCAAACAAATGCTTGTTAATAAAAAACTTACAGCACAATCGGATAGACGCCGTTTCTGGGAGTCTATGGCTGATGGCGCCATTGCTGAAACTATCTATCAAGGCAAAGAAGATGAAGCCGAAAAGATCTTTGAAAAACGACTGAATGAGGAAGGCAACGCTGCCTGCGGTGAGGTCTATCTTATTGGCGCAGGCCCTGGAGACCCAGATTTATTGACCTTCAAAGCACTTCGTTTACTGCAATCGGCAGACGTCATTCTTTATGATCGTTTGGTCAATCCATCGATTTTAGACTATTGCAAACCCACAGCTGAGAGATTATATGTAGGGAAGGCTATGTCTAACCATGCTGTTCCTCAATCAGAAATTAATCAGCGCCTGATAGATCTTGCAAAAGAGGGAAAACGGGTAGCACGATTAAAAGGTGGTGATCCTTTTATCTTTGGTCGAGGAGGAGAAGAAATTGAAGGATTGGCGGAAGAGGGAATTCCCTTTCAGGTGATTCCAGGTATCACGGCTGCGAACGGTTGCTCTTCTTATGCAGGTATCCCTTTAACTCACAGAGATTATGCTCAATCAGTACGTTTTATCACTGGGCATTTGAAAGAAGGGGAATTGGATTTAGACTGGCCATCTTTTGTTAGTCAGGATCAAACACTGGTTTTTTATATGGGACTAAGTAATTTAGATAAAATTTGTGCAAAATTAATTGCTCATGGGCGGGATAAAGAGACGCCTGTAGCTTTAGTTGAGAAGGGTACTATGCCAGCACAGCGTCTATTGATTGCAACCCTTGAAACCATGCCTCTTAAATTGAAAGCGTCTTCTTTTGAGGGGCCTGCATTAACCATTGTTGGTGATGTTGTTAAGCTACACGAGAAATTGGACTGGTTCCATAATTAAGCGAAGGATTGATTGCGTCAAAATAAATGAATATTGACTCAATTTATCCCACCCTTAATTCTTATCACAGGAGAATAAGGTGTTTGATCTTTTTGTCATTGGAGCAGGTTCAGGTGGAGTTCGTGCCGCGCGGATGGCCGCAGCCCAAGGCGCCAAAGTCGGCATAGCCGAACAACGGTTTTTAGGTGGCACTTGTGTCAATGTAGGTTGTGTGCCTAAAAAACTTTTTAGTTATGCTTCGCACTACCCTGAAGATATCAATGATTCCTATGGTTTTGGGTGGAATGTGAATGGATTTCATCATAACTGGCAGCAATTGATTGAGAATAAAAATCATGAGATTGATCGCCTTAATGGCATTTATCAGCAAATGCTTGAAAATTCAGGCGTAGAGCTCTTCGGATCTACGGCCAAATTATTAGGTGGGCAAAAGATCCAGGTAGGTGAACATGTTGTTCAGGCTAAGAAAATATTGATTGCGGTAGGCGGTTATCCTACTCCCGCCTCAATTCCTGGTTCTGAGTTTTGTATTTACTCAGACGATGTTTTTTATCTGGATGAGAAGCCTCAGAGCATCGCTATTGTGGGTGGTGGTTATATTGCATGTGAGTTTGCCAGTATTTTCAATGGGTTAGGGGTTGAAACCCATCTATTGTATCGAAAAGACCAGTTGCTCCGTCATTTTGATCATGCCATTGGTCGTTTTGCCGCAAATGAAATGGAAAAGAAAGGGGTGAATATTTATTATCAGACAGAAGTAGTGGCTATTGAAGAGCGCGAGCAGGCCTTAAGTTGTGTGTTGGATAATGGAGAAACCTTGATCGTAGATAAGGTTCTTATGGCGATAGGGCGTACACCCAATACGCATAATTTAGGGCTTGAAAATACGTCCGTTAAACAGAGCAATAGAGGCCATATTCAAGTTAATGATAACTTCCAAACGGATGAGCCGCATATATTCTCTTTAGGCGATGTGATAGGAACACCCGAACTCACACCAGTTGCTCTGGAACAGGCCATGGTTTTTGTAGATCAGGCATTTGGTAATAATCAAAAAACAATGAGTTATGATGCGATACCCACGGCTATTTTTACGCACCCGAACATCTGCACCTGTGGATTAAGTGAAGAACAGGTGCTCGAAAAAGGGCTCAAAGCGCGCGTGTTTGTCAGCGAATTTAGAACCCTAAAGCATTGCTTATCTGGGAATTCCGAGCGCGTTATGTTGAAAATGCTTGTTGAGCAATCAAGCGATAGAGTGTTAGGTATCCATATGGTTGGGCCTGATGCAGGTGAGATTATTCAAGGTTTTGCGGTTGCGGTTAAGTTAGCGTTAACTAAGGCACAACTTGATAGCGTAGTAGGTATTCATCCAACGCTTGCTGAAGAGTTCGTCACGATGCGGGAAAGCCAATATTGTATTGGCGACTAAATCCTTTTAATCGCCGAAGATAGCCCTTAAAAGGGCTTTGCCATTTTAATTAATATAACGTAACCGATAATAATAAAAACAAAAGGAGCGTTTATGACGGTTCAAGCGGCGAGCCTTCAAGCTGACTCTGTGATAGCCCTTAAAGTAAGCAGTCCTTTGCTATTTTCACTCTACGGTGTGATTCCTGTTTGTATCTTACTGTTTTTATTGGATTTAACAGCTCTTAATGGTCAGCTATTAACGACATTTTTACCAGTGACCCCAGGTCAATGGGCTTTATGGGCGATCATCTTTAACTTTCCACACATTGTTTCATCTTTAATGACTTTGATTGATAGGGAATATTGGACCTTTTATAAATCGAAATTAATAAAAGCGCTGGCTGGATTTTCAGCACTTGTTTTAACCATAACTTACGCAGTGCCTGCCTTGGCAAGCCCTTTAGTTAATTCAGTTGTGCAGGCGGCTTTCTTTACCTTTTTTGCAACCTATACCATGTACCATGTGCTTTCTCAGCAATTTGGTATCGGCATGATGATGATGCGGGTCACCCAAACCAATCGTTATCAGCTATGGCGTGCGACTGCAACAATCGCAACGACCTGTTTGTATTTTTTGGTTTTTGCCCGTGATCCATTATCAAAAATAGTTATTTCAGGCATTGCAGCGGTGGATGTGTTGAAAGTGGCTTCTTTAGTGATGGTCTTTGTCTCGACCTTGTTGGCATTGACGTTGATTAAGCAATCTAGGCGTCGTTTGGGCTCATTGTATTGTTTGGCGAATGTGCTGATGCTTTGGGTAACCTGGGCTTTTATGATGTTGGACTACACCGTTTTTGTTATTCTGATACCGCGTTTTATTCATGATCTAACAGCTTTTATTATATACGCTACGCATGATCATAATAGAAACAAAGTTGAAAAGCCCAATTTGCTCTATCGGTATTTTCAGTGGTTACCACTTTCGCCACTGATTTTATGTCCTCTCTTTGCTATTGCTGTCGCCAATGGTATTGAAAGCTCTACCGCTTGGGTGGATTCTCAGCTCTCAGTTGCTGGCTTACCACCATTTTTGCAAATTAGTGTGCAAATCATATTTATAGCGAGTTTTATGCATTA
>CAKMZU010000103.1:0-3150 GCA_929200485.1 uncultured Gammaproteobacteria bacterium
GAACATTTTACTGAGCCACTGAACAGGACAAATGCTGTGAAACGAAGTACTAGGTTTAGTTGTTGTTGATATTACTTGCTTTAACCACCATGTCTACGGGAAAGCGGAATTGCTTGATTAAGTATGCTTTAAATTCTTCGGTATAGGGCTGATCATTAATCGCCTTGGTCATGCATTCATGCCAGGCATTCGCTTCAACCTCAGTGACAGGGAATTGCCTGTGAAAGTTGGGAATATTAATATTGCCAATATTTTCATGGTATAACTTTGGGCCACCAAGCCAGCCTGAGATAAACCAGGTGAGTCGTTCTTTAGCTATGGTTAAATCTTCACTATGCATTGCGCGTAAGGAGCTTGCGTAAGGTTCAGAATCCATATATAGATAGAATTGTTCGACAAGTTTAGCGATCCCCTCAATGCCGCCAGCCGCTTTGTAGCTGGTATCCATAAAGCCAAATGGTGTTTCATTCATAAGTTACTCACCCATTGAAGAGTTTAGTGGGTGTATTTTATTGATGATGACGTCAATAAAATAGGGAGGTTTTGATTTTAAGTGAAAGCCTAAATGTCCTCCATGATCCGTTAATTCGAAGGTTGTGTTGTCTGACAGTTCATATGCCTGTGGAATGACACCTTTTGGCATAAATGGATCATCGTTAGCATGAAGGATATGCGTAGGAGTTTGAATAGTTTTAAGATAGTTGATGCAGCTACTTTGCTGGTAATAATCCAAGGCAGATTTGAAACCATGGAGTGGGGCGATAATTTCATTATCCAAATCCCAAAAAGATTGGTAGTTTTTACTAATCGGCAATGCTTGTAATTTCTGGTATTCCCGAATGTTAGTTTTTTTTAAGTGAGCCAATTTGTTTGATAGATACAGGCTAAATTCTTTGAGTAACTGGTTTCGGTAAATTCGACTTAGCCCCTTATCCATACGTGTGCTAGCTTGATCCAATTGAAATGGTGTTGAAACGGCAAAAGCTTTAGATAATGCATTCTCAGGCTTTTCTCCCAGGAATTTTAAAAGGATATTCCCTCCTAGCGAAAAACCGACAGCTTGCCATTTGATGGATGGGTAGGCGTTAACTAAGTAATCGATGGTTCTATCTAGATCATCTGTTTTTCCTGCATGATAGGTTGCCGCTAAATAATTCGGCTTTTTTGCACCGCGATAGTTCATCGCCACGCTTAGAATATTTTGCTGCTTTAATGTTTCTTGCAATTGAATGATGTAGCGTGAATCGCTGCTGCCTGTTAAGCCATGCAATAATAAAACGCCTGATATTGGTGGGGAGTCAGGAAAAAGAACGTCTAAATAGATCTCATCGCCATCAATTGTTTCAATAAATACCGCTGTTCTTTGATCCTTAGGCGCTTTGAAACAGAGCGAAGGCCAAATGGTTTGAAAGTGCGGATTTGACCAGAGCATTTGTTTTTTTAGTGACGTATGAATTATTGGCATTGGTGTAGTTGACGTCTTGATAAAAAGGACTATTTTGCCGACGCTTTAGGTCTTGTCAATTGGTTAATAGCAGATAAAAAGCAAGCAGCTTTTATTCAACATAGGCTTAAAGTTAACTGACTACCAGCAAAGCTTGTGGCTTAAACGGGTGAGCCACCAAAGGAGTCAAATTTGAGTCGCTAAAGCGACAGCTCAGCTTGGTCGAAATATTTATTTTTTTATATTGTTCTCATGAATCATTTGCTCAACAATTTTTACTGTTGATACAACATATCCTCTTACTCAAAAGTTTTGACCTTTAAAATTTCTAGTCTGGCCTGCAAACAGATGAGCAATCATGATCGAACTCTTTACCTTGGTATAGCCAATAACCTCTGACACTCAATATTATAGTGGAATGCTAATGCACATATGAATATGATCTATCATTAAGTGCCTTTCCTTCTATTCTGCACTCGCTATGGTCACCAATTCATGAAATATCCCTTCCAGATATTTTCTTAAATTCCCATTGGTCATTTTCTTACTCTATTTCGAAATCAAACAACACATGGTATTTACAATCTCATCTTGTGTGTGCAAGACTTTTATAATCCCACATAGTTTTTCTATATTGCTTTGGGTCAAGCAACACAGGATATCGAGGCCTATGGAACGGTCAACCCTATGAGAGTCCCCCAGCAAAGCTGGGGGCTTTAACTTATTTTATTAAATATTGTCGAAAATTTTCCGCTTGGATCTATTCTTGACAAGAACGAGGATTATTACTCCTAAAATTAGCGTCAGTATCGAGGCTCGCATTCTTCAAAATAACAGCGATATTAGGCGGGAAGATATGAGTTCTTGCGTTTATATAATGTTCTAAGGAGTTATACACCGATTCAGGGTTATCTATGTAGCTGGCACCAACTTTGGAACCAAAATATCCATCTTTATCACCACTAGATTTCATATCTTCAGCATAATCGCGTATTGCATGATTTGTGAGTGAAAAGCATGCGAGTAACTCAATTTGATTGAGCGATAATTTCTCTTTCCACTCTCCTTCGGATTTTTCTTGAATATCTTTTTCATTCGAAACAGCCAGTTTACTAATAGATGTATATGTATCTGAGAGTTGTATTTCATCTTTTTGATAATAAAAAGGCTGGCATACATTAGTTACTTCTGTTTCTATTTTATAGTATGCCTGAATAAGTTTTTTTTGTTTTAAATCCTCTAATGCGATGTCTGAAAATTTTCGTTCTTCCTCTGTTTCTTTTTTTTCGGTCTGTGGGGATGAGTCTGTGGTTGGAATAAGATTAACAATACAGCTTAAAATACATTTTTCAAAGTCAATGTCAGATATTCCTGCGTTAGCAACTGATAAAAAAAATAATGAGATAAAGTAAATATTGTAAAGAGTTTTCATAATAACCTTGCTTAAATTTAGAGAGTCTTTGTAGGCCCGCTTATAGCGGGTTTCTTTTTGATAGATTTTACTGGAAAGGGTTCATTTTAAACTGGAGTTAATTGACTACCAGTAAAGCTGGTAGATTAAACAGTTGTGGCTCCAATGGGGGTATAATTTGAGTCGCTAAAGCGACAGCTCAGCTTGGTCGAAATATTTATTTTTTTATCTTGATTTCTGATGTTCTCATGAATCATTTGCTCAACAATTTTTACTGTTGATACAACATATCCTC
>CAKMZU010000103.1:3160-5097 GCA_929200485.1 uncultured Gammaproteobacteria bacterium
TTGAGTCACTAAAGCGAGAGCTCAGCCTGATCAAAATATTTATCGCCCCCCATCTGGATTCCTGATGAGCTCATGAACCATTGGCTCAGAGTCCCCCAGCAATGCTGGAAGGATTAATTTATTTAATTAGGCTACTAACAAGGATACTAATCGTATTTAATTTGTTGGAATTTAAAGGGGGATATGTTCAGTCTTGATATCTTTTAACTGTTTTATTGCCTTTTCAGTGATTCAAGGATCTACTTTTCATAGCAATGCGTATTTTGATAAAAATCGGTAGATATTAGGGAATATTTGCTCTTGGGTTTAGCCTGATTACGGTTTCTGTTATAATCGCCGCAATTTTTTCTTTGTATATGTGATTTTTTTGGAGAGATGCAGTGGAGTTTGCCTTTACAGAAGAACAATTAATGATTCGGGACAGCAGTATTGCGTTTTTGCAGAACGTAAGTACCTCCGAATCAATCAGAAAGGCTATGGCGACCGAGCAAGGCTATGAAGAAGCTGTTTGGTCAAGCCTTTGTCAGGAGCTTTATTTGCAGGCAATCACGGTGCCTGAAGATTTTGGCGGCTTAGGCTTGGGGGTTGTTGAGCTTGTCGCTGTGATGGAGCAAATGGGGCAATATTTACTTTGTTCGCCTTTCTTTTCAACGGTTTGTTTGGCAGCTACTGCTGTTAGACTAGCAGCTAATGAGCAGCAGCAGGCAGATTTCTTCGCTAAGTTGTTAGAGGGCGAAACAGCAGCGTTAGCCTTTACCTCTAACACCCAGTTTAACAGTAAAGGTGTTGAGGTGGCTTATAAAAAGTCAGGCGATCAGTTTGTTTTAAATGGTGAATACCGTTACGTTGTTGATGGTCATACCGCTAAGAATTTAGTTTTAATTGCTCGAGAAGAAGGTTCAGCCAAGCATGATGGTTTAGCTTTCTTTATTGTGCCGGCTGAGACTCAAGGTATTAGTCGAAAATGGTTACCCACGGTTGATCAAACACGTAAGATGGCCACCATATCACTTGATAACCTGACTTTAGATGCTGGCAACCTAATGCGAGAAGATGCGGTTGATGCATTCCATCAAACACTTGATCTTGCAACTATTACTCTTGCAGCTGAGCAAGTTGGCGGCGCACAAAAGGCGCTGGATTTAACTGTCGAATACACCAAAGAACGTGTTCAATTTAATCGACCAGTTGCGAGTTTCCAGTCGGTTAAACATAAAGCAGCAGATATGATGACACGCGTCGAAGCGGCACGTTCAGGTGTTTACTATGCAGCTTGTGTTGCTGATGATGCCCTCAACAACGGCCCTTTAGCTTCTGAGCTTAAAGAAGCAGCCAGTATCGTTAAGGCAGCGGCATCGGAGGCGTATTTTCAAAATGCCGGTGATGCCATTCAATTGCATGGTGGCGTGGGTTTTACTTGGGAATATGATGTTCATCTGTATTTCAAACGTGCCAAAGCATCTGAGCATTTCTTAGGATCACCTGCTTACCACCGTGAGCGTCTAGCGAAAGATTTATTGGGAGAATAATCATGAAATTGACTTTCAGCAAAGCAGATGAAGCCTTTCGTCAGGAAGTGATCTCTTGGCTAGATGCCAATTTAGTGGGTGAGTTTGAGCAATTAAAATTTCGTGGTGGGCCCGGTGATGAGCATATGTTCCCCGAAGAGCGAAAGCGTTGGGAAGAGAAACTAGCCGAGGGTGGCTGGATTGGTCTGGGCTGGCCAAAAGAAGCAGGCGGCAGAGGCTGCTCTATTGAACAGCAGGTTATTTTCTACGAAGAATATGCAAGAGCCGGAGCACCGGGTCGAGTGGGTCATATCGGTGAGGGTCTTGCAGGACCAACGATTGCTGCATTCGGCACAGAAGAACAAAAGCAAAAGTATTTGCCAGGAATTTTAAAAGGCACGGAGCTTTGGTGTCAGGGATATTCTGAGC
>CAKMZU010000103.1:5107-10056 GCA_929200485.1 uncultured Gammaproteobacteria bacterium
GGATCTGATTTGGCTAATGTAAAAACCAAGGCACGCTTTGATGAAGCCAAAGGTAAATGGATCATCAATGGTCAAAAGGTTTGGACTTCATTGGCACACGAATCTGATTATATTTTTGTCATTGCACGCACCGATCCGGATTCTGTTGCTCATAAAGGTTTGGGCTTTTTCTTAATGAAGATGGATCAGCCGGGCATTGACGTCAGGCCTATCGAACAGATTACGGGTACGTCTGAATTTAACGAAGTTTTCTTTGATGATGCGGAATGTGAAGCCAGCGATATTGTGGGTAAGCCGGGCGATGGCTGGAAAGTTGCTATGGGGCTATTAGGGTTTGAGCGTGGCGTCTCTACTCTGGGTCAGCAAATGGCGTTTCAGAATGAATTGAATGATGTCATTGCCGCCGCTAAAGCCAATGATGCTGCAAAAGATCCTGTGATACGTCAACGCATTGCCAAAGCGCACGAAGGCCTGAAAATCATGCGTTATAACAGTATGCGCACCTTATCGCATGATGCGAGTGATGGTGCATTGCACAAAGAAGCTTTGATGTACAAGCTTTACTGGGCGACATGGCATCGTGATTTGGGCGAATTGGCAATGGATGTTCTAGGCATGGAGTGTGATGTGCTTGAGGAAGCGCCTTATGAATTAACACGTCTTCAGTCTATGTATTTGTTTGTGCGTTCAGATACGATTTATGGCGGTACTAACCAGATTCAGCGTAACATTATCGCTGAACGTGGTTTGGGCATGCCAAAAGAACCAAAAGTTACCATCAAAGTTTAACTAACGAGATTTAAGGAACTATCGGGATGTTTGATGTAAAAAATCCTGCCTATGTCAAAGGTAATAACTTAATCGAAGGTAAGTCAGTATTGATTACCGCCGCCGCCGGAGCTGGTATTGGCTTTTCAGCTGCCAAACGTGCAGTGGAAGAAGGCTGCCGTGCTATCGTTATCAGCGATGTTCATGAAGGCCGTCTTGAAAAATCAGTGGCTGAATTACAAGAGTTGACAGGCAAAGATAATGTCTTCGGGAAACTTTGTAATGTTAAAGCATTGATTGCTTTTGCAGAAGATAAACTGCAAGGTGTTGATATTTTGATCAATAATGCCGGCCTTGGTACGTCAAAAGCCTTGATTGAGATGGAAGACAGTGAGTGGGATAAGGTCATCCAGGTCACTCTTTATGGTACCATGCGTATGACGCGTGAAATGATGCGTGTGATGAAAGACCGTGGTCAAGGCGGTGTCATCGTTAATAATGCGTCGGTTTTAGGCTGGCGTGCGCAAAAAGAGCAAGCGCACTATGCAGCAGCCAAAGCAGGCGTTATGGCATTGACACGATGTGCAGCTTTAGAAGCTGCTGAATTTAATGTCCGTATTAATGCCGTTGCGCCTTCCATCGCTATGCACCCCATGTTGCGTAAATCTGCACCCGCAGAGCTATTAGCCGAACTTGAAAGCAAAGAAGCCTTTGGCCGAGCTGCAGAAGTCTGGGAAGTGGCTAACGTCATGTTATTCCTGGCTTCAGATTTATCCAGCTATTTAACGGGTGAAGTGATCTCAACCTCTAGTCAGCGTGCCTAATTACCTATTTAAAGAAGGAAAATATGATGAGAAAAGCAGCGATTGTTGCCACAGCAAGAACCGGTTTAGCGAAATCATTCCGTGGTTCATTTAATGACACCGAAGCACCAGCAATGGCCGGCCATGTTGTTAAGTCTTTAATCGAAAAAACCGGCGTTGATCCAAAAACTGTTGAAGATTGTATCTTTGGTGCTGCCGCTCAACAGGGCACTCAAGCCTACAATTTAGGTCGATTAGCGGCTATTGCTGGCGGTTTACCTGATACCGTGCCTGGCATGGCAATGGAGCGTCAATGTTCGTCAGGTTTGATGACGATTGCAACAGCAGCCAAAAGCATTATGTGTGACGAAATTGATGTGGCTATCGCAGGGGGCGTAGAATCGATTTCATTAACCCAGAATAAGCACAAGAATACTTATCGCAGTGTATCTAAAACGGTAGAAGCCATTGATCCAACGGCTTATATCCCAATGATTGAAACCGGTGAGATTGTTGCTGAGCGTTACAATATTTCTCGAGAAGCACAGGATGAATATGCCTTAATCAGCCAGCAACGTACAGCTGCAGCTCAGGAATCTGGCGTATTTAACGACGAAATCGTGCCAATGCCAGCCGTTAAAGCGGTATTCAATAAAGAGACCAAAGAAACCACTTATGAAGAAGTGATCGTTGATCGTGATGAATGTAACCGTCCGTCAACCACTATGGAGAGCCTGGCTTCACTTGATCCGGTATGGAAAGATGGCAAGTGGGTTCAGCAAGGTAAATATGTAACCGCAGGTAATGCGTCTCAATTATCTGACGGTGCGTCTGCTTGTCTTTTGATGGAAGCGAACAAAGCGAAAGTCATGGGTCTTGATGTATTAGGTTACTACAAAGGCATGGCAGTTTCTGGCTGCAAGTCAGATGAAATGGGTATTGGCCCTGTATTTGCTATTCCTAAACTATTGGAAAAGCATAACTTGACCGTTGAAGACATCGATCTTTGGGAAATTAACGAAGCCTTTGCCAGCCAAGTCGTTTACTGCCAGCAAAAGCTGGGTATCCCTGTCGAAAAGCTTAACGTTAATGGTGGTGCAATCTCTATTGGGCATCCTTTTGGTATGTCAGGTGCACGTATGACGGGTCACGTTCTTCTTGAAGGTAAGCGTCGTGGCGCTAAACACGTTGTTGTCAGCATGTGTATTGGTGGCGGTATGGGCGCTGCAGCATTGTTTGAAATTGCTTAATTTCTTTTAAAGCAGCCTATGGCTGCTTTATCCACTTTTTTAGTTTTCCTTTCTTATCCGTTACTCTCCTTCCTCTCGATCGCTTAAATTTCTTCTACAATTAAAGAAATTTTTACTCATCGTTGATAATGAAAAACTCGCTTACACTGACTCTGTTGATTCTTGTTCTAATTTGCTCATGTTCACTCTATGAATCCTCTCGAGATGATAGTGAATCCAACGAAATATTGATTTTCTTTTCTCTCTCATCCAAGACGTTGCGATCTTTTGATATTGAAATTTCATCGATTACTTCTGTGGATAGTCAAGGGCAAGAGGCAATTTTAAATGAAAAGCCCAATCGGTTTACCTGGCATCCTGGAGACAGATCCCAGCTGCTTTTCGCAAACCCGGTTAATTTAGATAAGATGATGGCGATTAAGATTGGCTTGAAGTTAAATCGCCAAAGTATTCAACTGGCCAACCGAAGCCCTGAGCTTTATGTTCAAGCCATAGATTCCGTTAATCGTGTTATCCCTGATCAAGCGGAGGACTTTACCGTCACCATCATTCTCTCAGAACAGCAAAAACGGGCGATTGAAGAAAGTCAATCGATCCATATTGAAATAGATGGTGATAAATCCATTCAAACGCTCTATGTAGATAAAAAAGACAATGGAGCAGAGCAGGTAGTGGCATTATTTAAACCCTACCTGCAACTCGCTAATAAGCCTGATGTATGGTTCTATTGGGCGAAATGCGTTGGGTTGACCGCATCTAAGCTGGATATCGCTGTTCCATGGCAAGCCGAGCCTCGCGTTAAAAAAGCAGTCAACATCCGTACGTTCAGCGTGGATTATAAACAGAAACCTTTTAGTGAAATCGCAAACCTCAAAGAAAGCTTGATCAATAAAAAAATAAAGCTGTATGAAGGTGGCACAGCAACTAGCGTGGAATTTTTTACCAAACAACCTGAAGTGACATTTGTTTCTGCACAAGTGATTCAATCAGCTAATGGCGTTATCTTAAAAGGTAAACATTTTGGTGATGCAGAATTTTTTGGCGTAGCGGGTGATCCTCAGAATAATCCTAAAACGACTATTTACTCACCTGAAGGTGATCCACTAGATGTTCCTTTGGAATCATTAATCTCTGGCCAACTCATTAAAGGGGTAATAGATGCCGGCGCATCAGAGTTTTACCTGTTGCAGGGTAATATGCTGGCAATGATTGAGAATACCTCGCCTTTGATGGTTCAGCCACTGACTTATAATGGTGTTGTCATCAATACATTAGCGGCATTGGCGTTGGATATTCAGAATAGTGAAGACTTGTCTGTTGGTGATGTCTTAAGTGTTACAGGTTTTGGTACACAGGAGACGTTTTTTGGTCAAACCCTTAAACGAATCGACGAAGAACGATTAACCTACAGCATTATACTTCCCCAATCCTTAAGTGAATCATTAGTTACTGAAATTCAAGAAGACCGCTTATTGGTTTTAAATGAAAAAACACAAAACCATAGTAAAGAAAGCTTGAGGGTCGAAAATACTACTTTATCGCTGGCGCTGGATGTTGATTTTATAGAGGCAACGGATGCAAGCGTGTCTATTTATACCGACAGGCTTATTGATAGTCAGCGTTTCGAAAGCTTTTCTGATTTTAGCCAGGCGTTGCCTGTTATTTTATTTCAACTAGAGTCTATGCATCATATTAATGAAATACATGCGACTGGCTTTTTAAAAGGCAGTATTTTTATCGCTAATAAAATCGATTTGGTTTTTTATGGATTCTCAACCTTTGATTTCATGTCAACGCACAGGCAGTTAGATCAGCTGGCAGCAGAAGATTTAGAAGCAAACGATCTTATTGATGAAAATGATAATCAAAAAGCCTATTTGATTGGCGGTGGATTGGCTGTCGGATTAGTGTTGTCTGTATCAGGGGTATTGTTGGCAAGGCATTTGTTTAATAAAAACAAACAAACCCAGCCTTATTTGGTTAGTCCTTCAGTTTCGCCTTTGTCAGACTTTGATCCCAACAAGCCAAGTGATCCGGACTCTGTCGATCCAAATGATGAAATTAATAATAGAGAAACCGATTTTAACGAAGTAGAGATTAATTTTGGGAAGGAGAAATATACAGCAAA